>CAYNWR010000093.1:0-8784 GCA_964400915.1 uncultured Burkholderiaceae bacterium | reverse complement strand
GTGGCCTGCTGGCCACCCACGCGCCCAGCACCTACAAGATCCCGACGGCAGGCGACATGCCCGAACACTTCAAGGTGGCGCTGTGGCCTGAGCCCAATCGCGAAGACAACGTCTTTGGCAGCAAGGCCGTGGGGGAGCCACCCTTCATGCTGGCCATCAGCGTCTGGGAAGCCCTGCGCGAAGCCGTCGCGGCGGCCCGCGGCGATCCGGCCGCGCGTGTGCCGGTCAGGCTGGACGCGCCCGCCACCCCTGAGAACGTGCTGCGCGCGATCCGTCCAGTCTAGGCTTTGTTCGCGCGGCTTTGGCGCCAGGCATCGTGGCCCGCATGATCCGTGCGATCTGGCACGGGCCAGGCGGCGCGCCATACACCCCGCATCGCCATGGCCAGGCTCGCGCCCAGCGCGTTGGCGATCAGATCCTGCATGTTGTTGTCGTACCCACCCACCCCGTGTTCGGGCACGGTCAGAACCACCAGGTACTCGACGATCTCGACAACCGCTCCAAGACCCAGAACAACGAGCACCACGGCCAGCGCATGGATCCAGGCCGAGCGCAGCGCGGCGACGGGCAGCAGGCGGCTGACCAGCAGCGCAACGGCAAAGGCGTTGGTCGCGTGAACATACTTGTCGTAGCGCAGACCTGCCAGGTGCGCGTCATAAAGGCGTGCACCATCCCATTGAACAAAAGCGCCCAGGAAATGCATCGTGATGCCCCATTGCAGCGCCAGCATGATGGGCCAACGCAAGTCAAAGTGGCGAAACCACCGCCACAGGATCGCGATGCCCAGCAGCAGCATGACCGCGTAGAAGTAGAACTCCTCGATGTGCAGCGCACCGCGGTAGCGGACGAACCGGTCGTGATACCGCAGCACACACAGGGCGCCGAACAAGCCCAGGTTGAGCAGCCCGAAGATGTCGATGGCCTTCATGACACGGACATCATCGCGCGGCGGTCGCGATCGCCTGGCAGCGATGCCTTGGCAGGCCCCAGCACCCGGTCCGACGTGGTCCGGCCGTCCCGCATGGTGATGCAGCGGTCTGCCACGGCGGCGATGTCGGCGTTGTGGGTTGCAACGATGACGACGGCGGATGCGGCTCGGGCATGGCGCACCAGCAACTCCATCACCCGGCGGCCGGCAACACTGTCCAGGTTGCCCGTGGGTTCGTCGGCCAGCACCAGGCGCGGCGCGTTGGCCAGCGCACGCGCCACCGCAGCGCGCTGGCGCTCTCCGCCCGATGTCTGCGCAGGCAGGTGCGCGGCCCGATGGGTGAGTCCGACGGATGCCAGCGCATCGGCCGCACGTGCCGCCCGTTCCCGGGCCGCAACACCACCGGCGATCAGCGCAGCTTCGACGTTTTCGTGCAAAGTCATCGTTGCCACCAGGTGATGGAACTGAAAGACAAAGCCGATGTGCCGGCCCCGAAAGGCATGCGGTTTGCGCACCGTGGCGTAGTCGACACCATCGAGCCGGATCGCGCCTGCATCGGGACGATCCAGCATCCCCAGCAGCGACAGCAGGGTGCTTTTGCCGCAACCCGAGGGCCCGACGATCGCCAGCACGTCGCCGGCGCTGCACGCCAGGTCGACACCATCAAGCGCCCGCACGCGCCCGCCGTCGAAGCGGCGGGTCAAACCCGATGCCTGCAAGGCGGGGCTATTCATGTCGAAGCGCCGTCAAGGGTTGGGTCCGCCACAACACGAAAGCCGGCACCAACAGGGCCACAAGCCCGGCCAGCAGGGTGACACCAAAGGCCGACGCCACCAGGACCGGATCCACCGCCAGCGGAATCCAGCCAAAGCCCAGCGAATCGATTGCGTTGACCACCCGCAACAGCACCAGCCCAGCCACCACACCCAACGCCGCACCGGCACAGGCCAGCACAGCGGCTTCGGCCCCGAACAAACCCAGCACGCGCCAGGGCGTCCAGCCGATGGCCATCAGGATGCCGATCTCGCGCACCCGTTCGCGAAGGCTCATGAGCAGGGTGTTGATCAGCATCATCACCGTGGCCGCGATCACCAGGGCCGACAGTGTGCGAACAAAGGCGTTGACCACACCCAGCAACCTCAGGGAACCTGCGAACTCGGTGCCCGCGATGGCTTTCAACGAAGGCCAGGCCGTCGCGATCTCGCCCGCCCATTGCTGACGCAGGCCGGCATCGGCCGCTCGCAACACCGCCAGGGTGTAAGTGCCCGCCTCGCCCTCTCGCGCATTGAGCTGGCGTGTGTAGTCCAGGTCGGTGCTCACGGCCCCATCGAACAGGCGGCTGCCGGTGCGAAAGATGCCCACGACGGCGTGGCGGCGCCCAGCGAATTCGATGTCGGCACCCGGCTTCAGGCCCAGGCGCAGTGCCGCCAGTTCACCCACGATGACCTCCGGCACCGGCCCGGCGGTCAAACGCCAAAGTCGACCCTGCACGATCGGCAGGCGTTGGGCAAACGCCTGGTCGGTTCCCACCACCATGGCATAGGCGTTCCACGCCTCGTTGAGCGAAACAATCACCAGGGGCGAGGCCGCGTCGCCAAAGCGCCGAAGCAGGCCGTCCATCTGCGGCTGTGTGATGCGCGACGACAGGGGCGACGAGGCACGGCGCTCGTACACCACCATCTCCATCTGATAGACACCCACCGCTTCGTCGATCTGGCGCCGCAAGTCGGCGGTGATGGACTGCACCGCCACCAGCAGCGCAATGCCGATGGCCAGACCCAGGACGGTTCCCAGGCTGCGCAAGGGCGCGCGCCGCAGGTTGCGAAGAAAGATCACGCCGTCTGGTCTTCCTGCCGGTCAGGGTGCACAGGACGGCGCGGCAACGGCCTGCCCATTGAGCGTCAGGGTCGCCTGCAGCTTCTCTCCCGGAACCAGGTTGGCAACGATCAGCGAGTTGTTTGCGCCAGCGAAACGCAAGGTGCCGCTCACGTAGTCGCCCGATGAATCGGTGACCAGCGGTGCCGTCGTGCTCAGGTCGTAGTACTGGCCATTGGAGCGATATCCGCGCCCCGAAATCGTGACCTGCTCGCCGCCCGAGGCCACGCGATACGAGCTCAGGCTGTAGCCGGTTTGCCGGTAGTTCTTCTGCGTCACCGCATCCGTGATCACAAGCTCATCGGCAGATACACGATCGGGGTTGGACGCCGTCGCATGGCCGCCCGGGACACCCGGCACATAGACATAGTTGTTGAAACTCACCGCCTGCGAGGTCACCACCGCACCAGCGGCATTGCGCGTGACGAAGGTGATGCCGCTGCTGTTGGACACCTGCCGCGTGGTGATCGGGCCACTGGCGGTGGGCGTTCCGGTGTTGACGAAGCTCATGCTGCCGCTGGTCGTCTGCTTGTTGCCGGTGTCGCTGTCGATGGTGCAGTAGTTGTCGAACTGGCGGGTGGCCGTTGTCGTGCCGCTGGCATGCGAATACGAGGTGAAGGTGATGCGCCCGCCACAGGGCCCCAGCTTGTCGGCGGGCCGGCTCGATGTGTAGGTGGCCATGGGTCGGTCGCGGCCGCCATTGACCATGGCCATGGCGCGACGCACCTGCAGCAGGCGCTCGACGATCTTTGGCTCCAGGATGGCCGCCGGCGTCGCACTGGGGTGTGTGGAACACACAGCCACAAAGGCGGCCACCTCGTTGATGCCGGTGTTGACGCCACCGACATCCAGGTTGGCGGCGATGGTGTTGCACGACTGCGGGAACACATTGCAGCCGTAGTCGGAAATCACACCCAATGGCACCAGCCGTGGCGACGGCGACAGAGCCCCCACCAAACCGACCACGGTGCTGCCGCTGACCCCCAAGGCCAGATCGGTGGCGGGGTAGTAGCGGTAGGTGTAGGTCTGAAACACCTGGTTGGATGGGCGTGGCGCGGGAAACAAGGTGGGAAAGGCCGACTCCGCCCAGTTGAACAGATCCGTGGCCGTGGGGGTCTGCCCGGCCAGTGGCGCCTCGCGCAGCGTTCGTGCCACCGCCAGCACCGCGAAATCCGTGGTCAGCGTATCGGCCTGCGATCGGGCGCTTGCGAACGCAGCGCCGTCGAATCCGGCCACCTTGTCGCTGGGACTGCATGCCCCCAGGGACAGCAACACCACTGCCGTCGCGCCCCAGGCTCCGGCCGAACCAAGCCACCGCCGATCCCAACGTCGCCCTTCGTTGCCTCGATCCATCATCAGCCTCCATGGAGCGACCATCGCCCCGCATGGATTCATTGTTGGCTTTTGGGCGGCGCAGGTCTTGACGTGCGTCAAGTGGGTTTAGGACACGCAATCGATTGGGAACTTCCACGCCGCACGCGCAACGGACCCCTGAAAGCATTCAAAGTCGAGAAACCCAATCCGCCATGACGTCGGCCACCTGCTCCACCAGGTCGGGCCGTCCGTTCAGGTAGTGGTCACCGCCCGCGATGTCCACGTTGCGGATGCGCCCCTCGGCTGCCCGCATCCAGGCGTCGCGCGTGCTGGGAAAGGTCGACTGATCGGCCGTGTAGGTGCACAAGAGCACGGGCACGCTGGTGCGGGCCAGGTTGCGGGGCCCATCGGCGCGGCTGCGACCCGACCATTGCGAAAGGAACGAGGTGAGCGAGGTGATGCGCCCCATCTGGCTGGCCGCGTAGTTGACCGATCGAGCACCAGTGGCGCCCGCGCCCCACACGCTGCCCACGGCGCGATCGTTGGCATCGAGCGACAAATCCAGAAACCGCGGATCGGCGTGGGTGCGATGGATCACAAACACCTCGTCGCGCGCGCTGCCCGGTGTGGTCTGCGCACGAAGCCGCGTCAGCCGCTCGTCCACCCAGCGCTCCAGGCGCTGCAGGCGCGCGGCCTGCGCCGCATCAAACCGCGCAAGGAATTCGGCCGAATAACGCACCGCATCGGCGCCCCCGTTCCAATGCCGCGGGTCGTACAGATCGAGGTGTGGATCGACACTCAGGCCATCGCGCTCGTCTGTCAGCGATGGATCGATCCAGCGACGCATCAGGTGCGAGCGACCTTCATGCGCCGCGCACAGCGCCAGCCCCGCCACAGGGGGCAGATCGGCCGGCGACAGGTGCGCGGGACTGCCATCGACGAGGGTGTCCAGGTTCAGGCGCTCGGCCTGCGCCTGATAGAACGAGACCAGCGCCGCACCCCCCGAGTTGCCGATGAGCACCACGCGCTCATAGCCGCGCGAGAGCAACCATTGCACACCAGCGCCCAGATCCTGGAGCACCCGCTCCATGATGAGCAGGCTGTCGTTGCCTGCGTAGCGCGAGTTCAGTCCCAGGCAGGCAACACCCCGCGCCGCCAGCGGGCCCAGCAGGTAGTGGCCCATGAAGTTGCTGGTGGGGTGCATGACCACGGCCGCCGTGCGCGGGCGGGGCAGCACCCGCGTGGGCGCGGGCTGCGCAAACGCGCCATAGATGCGCGGTCGCAGCATCTGCAGGCCGGATTGGCTCTCCAGCGCCGCGCCGGGGCGCACGTCGATGGTGGCCAGCTCGAATGCCATCGCGGCCCTATCCGCCCGGCGTGTGGATGGGCCGGGTTTCGGCCGCGCAGACGTACCGGGCCGCGTCGGTGGGGTCGCCCGAGCCCAGGTAGCGTGCCACCTGCGGATAGGGGCACAGGGCACGGGTGCTGACCACCTTGCCGCCCGCCTGGCGCGACGCCACGATGCGCGTCGGCTTTTGCCCCTGCTCCACCCAGGCCGTGATGGCCGCCATTGCATCGAAGGTGTCGGCGCCCGGGCCACCGCGGCAATGCAGCACGCCGGGCAGCATGAACAGGGCCAGGCCCTCGTCCGCCAGCGCGCCCGATGCCTGGCGCACGCTGTCGCGGTAGATGATGCTGCCCTCGGCGGGCACCTGCGGGTCGGACCAGCCGTGCCACATCAGCAGCTTGCCACCGCGCTCGAAATAGGGTCGCAAGTCGTACCGGTCCGATGCCAGCAGGCCCTGGTCCATGCGGGCCGCGCGCTCGATGTCGGCCGTCACGTTTTCCAGCCGAAACACATGGTCCACATCCTTCAGATGCAGGCGGCGCACGCGCGCCACCGAATTGGCCAGAGGCTGCGGGCTGGCCAGGGTGGCCCAGTACAACTCGCTGCCCGGCCGCAGGTGCGGGGCCAGCAACACGCGCCCGGTGGCCGCGTCCCGAAACGGGGAGGTGAGCAGGCGCGCGGTTTCCACCTGGGCGGCGGTCAGGCAGTTTGCATCGTCGCCGCCCTTGCATTGCAGCGACGCGTAGTCGAACGGACAGGCGCGTGGGTTCTCGATCACACCATCCACCACACCGTCCAGGCCGTCGCAGGCCTGCAGCACCGCCCGATGCACCATGGGGTACTTGCTGGCCGGAATGCGGTGGGCCGGCGTGCGGTTGGCAACCAGGTTGATGCCGATGCGCCCGGCATCCAGGCGCGCCTGGTTCCACGAGGGCGCACCGGCCACGATGCCGTCGAAATCGCCAGCAAAGCGTTGTGCGCTGGTGATGCCATGGCGCCCGCCGCCCGAACAGGCGTTGTAGTAGGCCCATTGCTGGGGACGTCCGTAGTGCGCCGCAATCGCTGCCTTGGCGGCCTTGGCCAGCTCATGGGTGGAGCGGTAGGCAAAGTCCAGCAGCTTGTCGGGGTTGTCGGGCATGAAATCGACATTGGCCCCCACGTGTCCGGTGTCGGTGCCGGCGGTGGCATAGCCACCGGCCAGCGCCGGGGCCATCAGCCCGAAGGGAATGAACCCCGCCAGCCCACCATCACCCACCGCCTGCAGTCGCCCGTTCCATCCCGAGGCGGGCAGCCAGACTTCGATGCGGATGTCCGATCGCGGCCCGGGCTGGGCCGTGATCTTCACGCGGCAGAACGCCGGCAGTCTGGACAGCGCTGCGTTCACCGCCGCGTGTGTTTCCACAAGCACATCGCGTTCGGTGATGGTCATCGCACCCGCCGCAACCCATTGCGCAGCCGTGACGCGCGCGCCACCCGACAGCGGCAGCTGCTGCAACGCTTCGCACCCCATGGCATTGGCGCCCGCACGTTGCGTTGCAGGGGCGCAGGCCGCCAGCACAAGGGCCAGCAGCACGGCCAGGCCAGCCGTCAGAAACCGATGTTTCATGGATCGTCCTTTGTTTGGGATGAAGGGCAGCACCACCGACCCCGGGCGGCACCCGCGTTTGCAACAGCTGGCCTTATAAGGCATTGTGGGCGTTGACGCCGTTCTTGCAACGCAGCAATCCGCCACGGCGCGCTGCCTATCATCATCCCCATGATCACCCCCATGAAGCCTTCAGCACCCCCAAGCGATTCCAGTCTTCGCAGCAGGCAGCCCCACCGTTCGACGGCCAGCACCCCGATGGCGGGTCTGTCGCGGCGTTCGGTGCTGCTGGCCGCAGCCGCCGCTGGCATCGGCACTGGCACCCGCACTTGGGCACAAGGCGTCGCGTGGCCACAGGCGCGCCCCATCCGATTGCTGGTGGGCTACGGCGCCGGCGGTGGTGTCGATGCCATGGCGCGCTTGCTCGCCGCGCGCCTGGGCGAGACGCTGGGGCAGCAGGTGGTGGTGGAAAACCGTGCGGGTGCATCGGGCCTGATCGCCGCCGACGTCGTCGCCAAATCGGCGGCCGACGGCTACACGCTGCTGCTGGCCGAAAGTGGGATGCTGATCGCGCGGGCGATGAACACCCCCATGCCTTTCGACCCGGTGGCGGCCTTCACGCCCGTGGCTGGCGCGTTCCAGGTGCCGCTGATGATTGTGGCGCACCCCGGGTTTGCGGGGCACAACCCCCGCAGCATGATCGAGGCCTTCAAAGCGCGGCCCGGGCACTACTCGTATGCGTCACCCGGCGTGGGCACGGTGCAGCATCTGGGCTTCGAGTGGCTCAAGGGCCACACGGGAACCTTCGTGGTGCACATCCCCTACCGCGGCGCGGCGCAGATCCTGCCGGATGTGGTCAGCGGCCAGGTGCCGATCGCCGTGGTCAGTGCCACGGGCGGCCTGGCCCAGGTGCGTGGCGGACGCGTGAAGGCCCTGGGCCTCCTGAGTCCCGCGCAGATTGCGGGCCTGGAAAACGTGCCACAGGTGTCCGACATCGTGCCCGGCTTCAGCGTCGCCCCCAACCTGTTTGTGTTGGCGCCGGCCGGTCTGGCCGCGCCGACCACGGCGCGCCTGTCGGACGCGGTTCGCGCCGTGCTGGACCAGACATCGACCGCGCAGGCCGTGGCCGCACAAGGCGCAACGCGCCAGTTCACCCCACACGCTGATCTGGGCCGCGCCCTGGCCCGCGAGCTGGCACAGTGGACCGAGGTGGTGCGCCGGCAGTCGATTGCGGGCTAAACAGCGGGGCAAACGCCATGACCCTCAAGCGCCTGGACAACGTCGGTATCGTGGTGGAAAACCTCGATGGGGCCATTGAGTTCTTCACCGAACTGGGCCTTGGCCTTGAGGGCCGAATGCCCATCGATGGCGAATGGGCCGGCCGTGTCACGGGGGTGCGTGGCCAGCGCGTTGAAATTGCCATGATGCGCACGCCCGATGGCCACGGCCGCCTGGAACTGTGCCGATTTGATGCGCCCGCGATTGCGGCCGATCACCGCACTGCCCCTGTGAACTCATTGGGATACCTGCGGGTCATGTTCACGGTCGAGGACATCGACGACTGTCTTGCCCGGCTGATGCGGCTGGGCGCAACGCTGGTCGACGAAATCGTTGACTACCAGGACACCTACCGTCTCTGCTATATCCGCGGCCCTGAAGGAATACTCATCGGGATCGCTCAGGAGCTTGGTCACAAGGGATGAGGTCGGTGCAGCAGGCTTGAAGGGCTGCAGA
>CAYNWR010000092.1:0-8890 GCA_964400915.1 uncultured Burkholderiaceae bacterium | reverse complement strand
GGATTCGAACCTGCGACCAACGGATTAAAAGTCCGCTGCTCTACCAACTGAGCTAACGTCCCATTTGGAGTTGCGATCGCTTCGGCGCTTGGTTGCAAAGCAAGCAAGGCATGACGATGCAAAGCCTTCAATTATACGGCGCCCGAATGCGTAAGCCTGGCCAGCACCCACGACACTGCGGAAAACCCAAAGGACGCTGTAACGGCCACGCTCGACCCATAGCCTTGGCAATTCAAGCCCGAAGCGCCCCCCCGCGATTGGGTGTCACAGGCCATCTCAGCGGCCGCGGCGGTCATGGGCTCACGGCTGTAGACCGCGGTGATGCCCATGGTTCGACCGGCGCGCTCGGCACCCTGAAACTTGCGAAGGCGCTGGCGCAAGCGTGCCAGCAAGGGATCATGACTGACGGATGCCAGATCCGCGATATCGGTCAGGTGAGCCACCCGTTTGCCACCGGCAGCGCCACAGGTGATGAAGGCGACCCCAGGCATTCGCAAGGCCCAGGCGGCCATGGCTTCCTTGGCTGCCATTTGATCGCAGGCATCAATCACAGCGTCGGGCTGCCACGGCAGCAGGGCCGGCCAGTTGGCCGGCTCCACAAACGAGTCGATGGGAGAAACCGCACACCCGGGATGAATATCCAACACCCGTCGAGCCATTACCGCCACCTTGGCAGCACCCATGGTGCGGCTGTCGGCATGGACCTGTCGGTTGATGTTCGATTCGGCGATGTGATCGAGGTCGATCAAGGCCAGGTGCCCAACACCGCTGCGGGCCAGACCTTCGGCAGCCCAGGAACCAACCCCACCGATGCCAACCACCACCACACGGGCGTTTCGGATGGCTGCAAAGCCATTTGATCCGTAGAGGCGCTGGAGGCTGCCAAATCGACGGGCCTCGTCGACGCCGTCGAGCACCGGTTCCTGGACAGCGTCAGACCGCACGTTCTAGGCGCCACATCTGATAGCGCAGCGCCCCAACAGCACCCAACACAATGGCAACAACCGCTACCAAGCTGGTGATGTGCAGGGTCGAGAGCCCGCTGAGCCCCTGCCCGATGGTGCAGCCCAAGGCTGTGACGCCCCCAACCCCCATCAGCACCGCGCCAACGAGGTGGTTGGCCAGATCCTCGGTGCCACCAAAGCCCTCCCAACGGAACTCCTTGAAAAACAAGGCCGACACCGTCGAACCGCTGACCACGCCCGCCACAGACGCCACGGCCAGGGTCATCACCTTGTTCTTGTCGCTGAAATAGATCAACCAATCGATGACATAAGCCATTGGTGCGGTGAAGCTCAGGGCCTCGATGCGTCCACTGGGGGTGCCGACAAACACCTCCTCCAGGGTTTCCGGATGCTCGGCAACATGCCCCAGGCCACCCGAAACCCACCACGCCGCAAGGACCGACAGGCCAATGCCAATCCCGGCCAGCCAGAGATCCTTGGAGCGTCTGGCGCTGGAATCGGCCAGCGCCCACACCAGCAGCGCCCCACCCAACACCAAGCTCAAGATCAGACCAAGCCGCGCGGCGCCGACACCGGTTGCATCGGCCAGTAGAAACGGCAGGCTCGCGATGCTGTTGGTTTCCACTGACCAGCGGTCAACAGTTGAAACACGGGCAACGGCTGTGATCCCGCGCAAGGTGGCAAACGCAGCAAGACCCATGACAACAAACACCACCAGTGACTTGAGGTTTCCGGTACCGATGCGCACCAGCGTCTTGCTGCCGCAACCGGATGCCAGCACCATCCCGAATCCGAACAACAACCCGCCGACGATGGCGGATGCCCACATCCAGCGCTTGGTTCCATACAAGGTCTTGGCCGGATCGATCAGGCCTACATGGTGCATCAATCCAAACCCGAGCATGGCCAAACCAACGGCAAACGCCCACTGGCGCGCCCGCGTCCAATCGCCCATGTTCACGACATCACTGATGGCCCCCATGGTGCAGAAATGGGTGCGCTGGGCGACAACGCCAAACAGGAATGACGCGGCAAAGCCCGCCCACAAAACCTGCGTGACCAGGTTTGACAACTCTGAGGATTGCATGGGCGAATTTTACGTGGGGGCATCAACATCGCCGCCCAAAGGTGCGCTGGCAGCCCCAGGACACCCCGAGGCCGGCACCACCGTCGTCTCGCAGTCAACGCATGCGGGAGAGCCGCTCGCGCGCTGTGGCTGCCGCTTCGGTCTGTGGAAAAAGGCGCACCAGATCCTCATAGGTCTTGCGCGCCGCCCGCGGGTCCTTCAACTCGACCTGGCAATTGGCAACTGCCAAAAGTGCTTCGGCCGCGCGCGGATGATCGGGTGCAGACGCCATCATCTTTCGAAAACTTTCGATCGCTGGTTCGTATTGCCTGGTGGCATACAGCGCATTGCCCAGCCAATAAAGTGCCGAGGGAACATACCCCCCAGCGCCCCAGCGGCGCAGGAAAGCGTTGAGCGATGTTTGGGCAGCCGTCATGTCGCCACCCCGAAACACCGTCAGGGCCGCTTCGAAATCGCGCTTTTCTGCGGGATCGGCCGTGAACTCCTTGCCGTCGACACTGACCTTGACCGGCTCAAACCGTCGCACCCGTTCGTCCACTGCGGCCAGCGTGTCGCGTTGCGCGCGCTGCACTTCCGACAGGTCGCGCGCCAATTGTTCCTCGCGCCCGCGAGCTCGCGCCAATTCCGCCTTCAAGGCGTCGATCTGGTTTTGCAAGTCCAGCAGCGCACGGCGCAGCTGAAGAACCTCGGCCTCGGCACGGGCCTGCTGCTCGGCCTGCCGCTGGATGGACTGGTCGGCGGCCAGGCGATTGGCCTCGATGCGTTGGCGCAAATCGAGAATGGCCCTGCGTGCCTCATCGTCGCTGAACAGCTGCGCGTGCGCCACCCCCGCCAAGCAAGTCGCCACGGCCACGAGTCCGCACCGCCAGTGATAGGCGACGCCAGGTTGCGTCCGCAGCAACGACACCGGGTGGCGCATCGACATGCTCATCGAGTCAGCGGTAGGTGATTTCTGCACGCCGGTTCTTCGACCAGGCAGCTTCGTTGCTGGCGACATCCGCTGGCTTTTCCTTGCCAAAACTGACCGCTTCGACCTGGGCGTCTGCAACCCCGAGCAAGCTCAAGGCCTTGCGCACGGCTTCCGAGCGCTTTTGCCCCAGTGCCAGGTTGTATTCGCGCCCTCCCCGCTCGTCGGTATGGCCTTCGACGACAACCTTGCGAGCGGTGTTGGCCTTCAGGAATCGGGCATGCGCCTCGATCAGCGTCTGAAACTCAGACTTGATGGCATAGCTGTCGTAGTCGAAATACACAATGCGAGCCGTTGCTGCGGGACCACCGGCTGTCGAATCGGCGGTCCCCAGATTCACGGTGGCGACGGCAGGCCGAGCACCCGCGCCCGAATCCGCCGCCGCGGCGGGCTTGCCGGTGTCGGCACCCGTCGCTGTGCTGGCCGTTGTGCCGGTGCGGTCCTCAACGGGGACGTCGTCCAGCTTGACACTCGACCCGCACGCGGCCAGCAGGAGTGTCAAGGAGATGGATACCGCAGCGCGATGAAGCTGTTGCCATGTTGTCATTTTGATTTCTCCAATCCCAATCAGTTCTTCAGGTAAGGGCCCCAGGCCGGTTCACGGATGTCGCCGGTATGTCCACCCAGCCGCGCCTTGATGCGGCCATCCAGTGTCGTGGTCATCAAGGCCTCCCGCCCCTGGACCTGCGTTGCATAGACAACCAAGCGGCTGTTGGGCGCAAAACTAGGGCTTTCGTCGTGGGATGTCTCAGTGATGGCCTGGGAAGCGCCGGTGTTCAAATCCAGGACGTGCAAACGGAACGCCCCACCCTGGCGTGAAATGTAGGCGAGCCACCGCCCGTCTGGGCTCGGCGCGGGCGAGATGTTGTAAGTGCCTGAAAACGTCACCCGCTCTGCAGAGCCACCGCCAGCGGGCATCCGGTAGATCTGCGGTGCGCCACCGCGATCGCTGGCGAAATACAGAAACCGACCGTCGGCTGAATAGGCAGGCTCCGTATCGATTCCCGGCGACTGCGCAATCCGACGCGGCTCACCTGGGCTTTGAGCGTCCAGGGTGTACATCTGCGAATTGCCATCCCGACTGAGTGTCACAGCCACCACCTTGCCGTCCGATGACCAGGCTGGAGCACTGTTGGAGCCCCGAAAATTGGCAATCAATCGGCGCCGGCCTGTCGCGACTTCGTGTACGTAGACAACCGGCTTTCGCGATTCGAAAGACACATAGGCCAACTGCTGCCCAGAAGGCGACCAGGCTGGCGAAATGATGGGTTCGGGGCTCGACAGCGCAACCAGGCTGTTTTCGCCATCGGCATCCGCAATGCGCAACAGATTGCGCCCCCCTTCGCGGTTCACATAGGCAATCTGCGTGGAAAACACGCCACGCTCGCCCGTCAACTTCTCGTAGATGGCATCGGCGATCCGATGCGCCACCAAGCGCAGGTCACGCTCAAGGACCGGGTAACTCTGCCCACCGAGTTCCTGCCCTCGAACCACGTCCCACAGGCGATACCGCACGTCGTATCGGCCATCCGCCAGGCGGGTCACGCTGCCGACCACCAGGTTGTCGGCGCCACGCTGACGCCACACCGACGGCTCGGGACGTGACGTCTCATCCAGGGCGACCCCAGCGCCATCAACGCTGCGAAACTGGCCGCTGCGTTCGAGATCGGCGCCGATGATGGCGGACAGATTCTGGGGCGCCTGCGATTCGCCCTTGAAGGGCGCGAGGGCAATGGGCAATTGTGTCAGGCCCACACCCGACACTTCCACACGAAACTGCGCCCAAGCGGCCGCCGAGAACGCCCCCGCGAACCCTGCAGCCAATAGTGTCCGCCTTTGCGCTTTAAACCTGACGGCCTGCATCTTGTCGGTTCAGATAGTTGAGCTCGAAATACTTGCCAAAAGCAGCCTGTGCCTGGTAGGTGCAAACCACAAATCCCATCGCACCATCGAGGAAGCCCAGGCGCAACACGTAGCTGCGCACGAAGGCTACCACGCCCGACGCTGCCGCCCGTCCGATCGATGCACGACGCCCCAAGCGATGTTGTTGCAGCGCCCACGCATGGCTGTACTGTTGCAATTTGCGCCAATACGACTCGGGGGTCGGATAGCTGTGGTGCAGAAGGGGTTCCTTCAGGCGTCCGACGCGCCCGTTTCCAATCGTAACCACGCGCTCGTGGACCGAGTCGTCGCTGAAACGCGCGTGTCCGCGACGAAACAGGCGCAGCACGCGATCGGGTGTCCACCCCGCATGGCGAATCCATTGGCCACAAAAAGAGGTCAGACGGGGGATCTCGTAGGCCACGCAGCCAGTGTCTGAAGCCATGGCACGCTGGATCTCGGCGGCCAATTTGCTGTCGACACGTTCGTCGGCATCGATCGACAACACCCAATCGCCACGAGCGCAATCCAAGGCACGGTTCTTTTGGGGGCCAAACCCGGGCCAATCATCGACAACCTTCACTTCGGCCCCGCGTTCGCGGGCCAGGCCAGCCGTGGCGTCGCTGCTTTGATGATCGATGACAACCAACTGATCGGCAAAGGCCAGGGAATCCAGGCAGGCTGCGATGTTGGCCTGCTCGTTGCGCGTGATGACGATGGCACTCAGGCTCATCGGCGCAAGGTCCCCGCGTCGCCTGGGGCTGGCTGAATGGCCAGCGCCAGGCAGATGACCAGGGAGGCGGCCATCATGTTGGTTCCGCTGCCATGGGTGATCACGTTTTGCGTCAGCGACGCTAGGCCGAATGCCAGGGCGGTTGCCAGTCCAGCACCGGCCCAGGCTCGAGGCACGCCCGCTTTTGCCCTTGCCAGCCGGAGGAAAACCCCCGCCGGGACCACAAACAGGATCAGCAAACCGACCAGTCCGAACAAGCCCCGCTTGGCCAGTGCGTCAAAGTACTCGCTGTGCGAAACATTGAATCCGGCGGTGTAGGCTGAAATCGTTCCCTGACGCATCATCTCGTGCCGCTTTTCGATGAAGGCCTGCCGCCCCACGCCCAACATCGGGGCTTCGCGAAACAAGGCCACAGCGCTTGCAAAATTTTCCAGTCTTGATTCATTGGATGTGAAGCGATCCTGCCAGGGACCGTGCGCCGCCGTCACCGCGCCCATGACGGGAATCGCAACAACCGCAGCGGCAAGCGCCACCTTGCGCCAACGCGCGTGCCCCCATCCAAAAAAAATCATGAACGGCAGAGAGAGCATCGGCAGCATCGCCGTGAGCGAGCCCGACAGGACGGCGGCAGACGCTGACGCCACGACCGCCAGGCCCAGCAGCCGTCGCAGGCGTTCGTGGCCTTGTGCAGGCAAGCCAATGGCCAGCATGGCGCAGATCAGGCTGACCACCGATGCCATCACGCCGAATTGGATCGGGTTGACAAACATCCCGACTCGCTCCTCTCCAAGGACCAGGCGGGCATAAGCGGCATACAGCAGAGCCACGGCGGCGGCGGCGACCAGGCTCAGCGCCAACCAGTCACTTCGCAATCGCGTTTTCACGACACACCAGACCGCCAACGCCGCCACCAGAAACCGCACCGGCTTGTCCAACTCGCGAGCGCCTCCTGCGTGGATGGCAACGGATACGGCAAAGACCAGGGTGTAAATGCCAAATGCTGTAGCCAAGCGGACCGTTGGGGCGCGCCAATCCCAGGTTACAGGCTCTGACCGCTTGAATTGCGCCACGCCGGCCAGCACAAAGGCCAGCACGAGCCAAAAGGCCGGGACGCCGAATGGGACGAAACTGCCCACCCAAATCAGACCGAGGCAAACCGACAAGGCCGAGCTCAGGACCGACTCGTTAAACTTGCGCATGACCTCCCATTGTAAGGATGACCATGCCACAAACCGGTGAAGTGCCACCGGATTCGTGGTTGCGTCGCCTGCGTCGGCTTGCCCCCTACTTCCTGGGTCCCAAGGGCCCTTGGGCGCTCGCATTGGCCTGCACCGTGGTGGCTGCGGCAACCGAACCGATGATTCCGGCCCTGCTCAAGCCCCTATTGGACCAAGGCTTCAGCGGCCCTGGATTCCCCTTGTGGCTGGTTCCCGCCTGCCTGCTGCTGCTGTTCGGCGTGCGCGGCCTGGCGGGTTTCCTGGCGCAGGTCTCGCTGAGCCACGTCGCCGGCATGGGCATGGTGCAGCTGCGGCAATCGCTGTTCCAGCACCTGTTGCACGCTCATGGTGATCTGTTTGGGCGCAGCAGCGCCAGCGCCTTGTCCAACACCCTGGTCTACGAGGTGCAGATGGGTGCGACGCAACTGGTGCACTCGCTGCTTTCGCTGGCGCGCGACAGCCTGACCTTGCTGGCGCTTGTGAGCTACCTGTTCTACCTGAACTGGCAGCTTTCGCTGATCGTCGCAGTCCTGTTTCCGGCCGTGGCCCTGGTGATGCGCGTGTTGTCCCGCCGCCTATACCGCCTCACCAAATCGAGCCAGGATGCAACGGACGCCTTGGCCTATGTTGTCGAGGAAAACGTCCTGGCGCACCGCGTGGTTCGACTGCACGGCGCGCAGGCCGAGCAGGCCAGCCGTTTTGAGCGACTCAGCCAGCGCCTGCGACAGTTGTCGCTCAAGGCAACATTGGCCTCGGCGGCCATGACGCCGGCCACCCAGATGCTGGCAGCGGTCGCGCTGTCGGCTGTACTGACACTGGCTCTATGGCAAAGCGGGGGACAGGCCATCACGGTGGGGGGCTTCGTGTCCTTCGTGACGGCGATGCTGATGCTGGTTGCACCCATCAAGCACCTGTCGGAAGTCGCCAATCCAATCACGCGCAGCCTTGCAGCGCTCGAGCGTGGCCTGGACCTGATGGCGCAAACGCCACTGGAGAAGGGCGGTTCGCATGCCAGCGAGCGCTCCACGGGCGCCATCAGCTATCAAAATGTGACCGTCCGGTACGGGGCAGATGCCCGGCCTGCGTTGGATCGACTCGATCTGGACATCGCCCCGGGTGAAGTCGTTGCGCTGGTCGGCCCATCGGGCGCTGGCAAGACAACCCTGGTCCATGTGCTCACACGCTTTGTCGAGACCCATGCGGGCCAGATCCGTCTGGACGGTGTCGACGTGCGCGACTGGCAACTGGATGCCCTGCGCGCGCAGTTCGCCATGGTGAGCCAGGACGTGGTCATGCTCAACGACTCGCTGGCCGTCAATGTCGCATTGGGAACCCCGGTTGAAAGGATTGATCGATCGCGCGTCCAGGCCTGTCTGGAAGCGGCCCGGCTGGGTGATCTGGTGGTGAGCCTCACCGGGGGCATCGATGCGATCCTGGGGCACAACGCCGCGCAGCTATCGGGGGGGCAACGCCAGCGCCTGGCCATTGCCCGCGCTCTGTACAAGGACGCCCCGATCCTGCTGCTGGATGAGGCAACCTCGGCCCTGGACAACACCACCGAACGCTTGGTCCAGGAAGCCTTGCATGACCTGATGCGCGGGCGCACGACCTTGGTGGTGGCCCACCGCCTTTCGACCATCGAGCATGCAGACCGCATCGTCGTCCTGGACCAGGGCCGCGTGGTCGAGACGGGCAGTCACACCGAGTTGATGGCTGCCGCGGGCCTGTACGCTCATCTTCATCGAGGCACATTGGCACCCGCGGAGGTCTGAAGGTAGGGTTCGGCGGCCCGCCGCAACACGTCAGGCGCTTTCTGGGCGATTGCCAGGCGATTGGGCTTTCAAGCCCATCCCGAGCGCCGCCACGCCACCAGCATCAGGCCTTAGACCAGGACGATGTCGTACTGCTCCTGCGCCATCGCCCCTTCGGCTTGCAGGGCGATGGGTTTGCCAATGAAATCGGACAGTGCAGCCAAATGCTGGCTTTCCTCGTCCAGCAGCATGTCGAGGATGGCCCGTGAGCTGCCGTCGCAGAACAGCT
>CAYNWR010000091.1:0-8996 GCA_964400915.1 uncultured Burkholderiaceae bacterium | reverse complement strand
GTAGTGCGCGATCAGCCGCTCGCCCCACTCCATCGGGTCGCCGGAGTCGTGGCGCGCGCCGTCGAACAGCTTGCAGAAGTACATGTCGAAATCGCGCAGGAAGGCATTGAAGCCGTACACATCCGACAGGGCGATGCCCAGATCGCCGCGGTACTCGCGCGCCCACGACTCGAAGGCGAACACCTGGCTGTCCCGCAGGCGCGGGCCCAGGGCCTGGCAGGCCTGCAGGTATTCGTGGGCCATGGTGCCCAGGGGCGTGAGGCTCAGGCGCATGGCATACATCACGTTGCTGGTGCCCGCAAACTGTCCCACCACGCCAGTGCCCAGGCGCGCAGCGGTCACACGCAGCACCTCCTCGTGCCAGGCCTTGGAAAAGCGCCGCCGTGTGCCGTAGTCGGCAATCTTGAGTTCGCGCAGGCCCGGCGCCTGCAGCAGCCCCAGTTTGTCGTCCAGGCGCTGCCGGCCTTCGACCAGGTTGGGCACGGGCTGGGTCTGGTTGAAGTACACCTCGTTGACGATAGCCAGCACCGGGATCTCGTACAGGTTGGTGTGCAGCCAGGGCCCGCGTTTGGTGATGTCGATGCCGCCGTCGGGCAGCGCGTTGATCTGGACGTATTTCTCGTTGAGCCGAAACAGCGCGAGAAAATCGACGAAATCGCTCTTGATGAAGCGCAGTGAGCGCAGGTAGGCCAGTTCGCCTTCCAGAAACTGCAGGCTGCACAGCGCGCGGACCTGCTCACGGATCTGCGGCACCAGCGGCGCCAGCACCACACCCGGGTTGCGGCACTTGAAGCGGTACTCCACCTGCGCACCCGGAAACTGATGCAGGACCACCTGCATCATGGTGAACTTGTAGAGATCGGTATCGAGCAGGCTGGAGATGATCATGCGCGGCGCGGGCAGTTTAGCTCAGGGCCGTTGGACCGAACCGGCCACCAGGGTCACGCGCCGATCGGCCCGCGCCAGCAGCACCTCGTTGTGCTCGGCCACCAGCAGGGTCATGCCCTGCTCGCGCAGGGCCAGCAAGGCGTCGCGCATGGCCTCGACCAGGATCGGCGCGATGCCTTCGCAGGGCTCGTCCAGCAGCAGCAAGGTGGGCTGTGTCATCAGCGTGCGCGCAACCGCCAGCATCTGCTGTTCGCCACCACTCATCTGCGTCACCCGGCGATCGAGCATCCCTGCCAGAGCGGGAAACAGGGCCAGCACGCTCCGCTCGTGCTGCGCCACGTCGCCGCGTGCAGCGATGCGCAGGTTGTCGCGCACGCTCAGGCCGGCAAACAGGCGCCGGTCCTCGGCCACAAAACCGATGCCCGCCTGCGCGCGGCGGTGTGGTGGCCAGTCGAGAATGCTTCTGTTTTGGTAGCTAACTTCGCCCGATTGACGCTCGCACAGCCCACAAATGCATTGCAAGAGGGTCGATTTGCCGGCCCCGTTGAGCCCCTGCAGCACCACCAGCTCGCCGCGCGCCAAATCAAGGTCGACACCAAACAAGGCCTGCGCGCGTCCCCACCACGCATCCAGGGCGCGCACGCGCAGCACGGGCTCGGCCGATGTCACGCCGTGGCCTCCCGCCCTTCCGACACGGAGCGCTGTGCACCGGGCAACACGAAGCTGCGGCCCAGATAGCGCAAACGCACCTGCTCGTCGGCGGCCACCTCGGCTGCCGTGCCCTGGGCCAGCAGGCGGCCTTCCACCAGCACCAGCACCCGATCGGCCACGCCGAACACCGCGTCCATGTTGTGCTCGGTGTACAGCACGGCCATGCCTGCGCTGGCCAGCCAGCGCACGCGCTCCATCAGATCGTGGCGTTCGGCGCCCGACAGTCCGGCGGCGGGTTCGTCGAGCAGCAACAGTCCGGGCCCAGGCGCCAGGGCAATGGCCAGCTCCAGGCGCTTGCGCGCGCCATAGGGCAGATCCTTGGCCGCACGCCCGGCGTCGTCCGCCAGCCCCACGGCTGCCAAGCCTTCCAGAGCGGCCGACTGGTGCTGCGAACCCAGCGCGCGCCACGCCGACAAGTGCGCGCCCTTGCCCGCAGCGGCTTCTGCACCTTCCGCGCCCCCCACGCCTCCCGCGCCTCCCGCGCCCCCCCGGCGAGGCGGTGCGGCGGCCAACGCCAGTTGCACGTTCTCCTGCACCGAGAGCGCACCAAACACCTGCGCGACCTGAAAGGTCCGCGCCACACCCAGCGCCAGCCGCTGCGCCGGGCTCAGGCCCAACAGGTTCTGGCCGCGCCACGACACCGCGCCCGCGCCAGGGTCCAACTGCCCCGCCAGACAGGCAAAACACGTGGACTTGCCAGCGCCATTGGGGCCGATCAGGGCCAGGCATTCCCCCGGAGCCACCTGAAAGCTCACGCCGTCGAGCGCACGCACGCCCCCAAAGTGGCGCAGCAAACCCTCGACCACGAGGCCCGGCGGCCGAGCGGCATTTGACCCGGGGGGCGCCTCGCGCATCAGCGCCCTGCCCGGCGCCAGCCGCGCCCGATCGACAACAAGCCCTCGGGGGCCGCCACCATGATGAGCATCACCAGGAGCCCCAGCAGTCCGCGCCAGTATTCAAAGCCACGCCCCAGCTCGGCGGCACCCCAGGTGAGCACGGCGCTGCCCGCCGCTGCGCCCCAGAGCTGGTGCACCCCACCCAGCAGCACCACCAGCAGCGCGTCCAGCGAGGTGCTCACCGCGGCCACGGCCGGAAACACCGAACCCTTGTGCGCGGCAAACAGGACGCCGGCAAGCCCAGCCAGCGCACCACCGGCGGCAATCAACATCCAGCGCAGGCGCGGCGCGTCGATGCCGCTGGCCGCTGCTCGCAGTGGCGCATCGCGCGCTGCCTGCACGGCCTTGCCCGCCACCGATTGCGCCAGCATGGCCAGGCCGATCACACACACCCCAGCCAACAGCGCCAGACCCAACAGAAAGATCGGGCGCTGCGCATCGGGCACCAGTTGCAGGCCGATGACGCCGTTGTCGCCCCCGGTCCATTCCACCCATTGGGTGGCCAAGGCCCACAGGGCTTGCGCCAGCGCCAACGACAACATCGCCAGATACACCCCACTGCGCCGGGCCGCTGCGGCACCAAACGCGGCCGCCAGCGCTGCGGCCACCAACGGCCCTGCAACAGCCACCGCCAGCAGCCCCCAGCCCCAGGCGCTGTGCAACAGGGCGGCTGCATACGCACCCACGGCGAAGAAGGCGGCGTGCCCGAAGCTCACCACACCGCCCAGGGCCATCATGCCCTGCAGGCTCAGGCCAAACAGCAGCAGGATGAGGGCGTCCGCCCACAGGCTGGCCAGATAGGCACCTCCATGCCAGGTCAGTGCGGTGCCGACACCAAATGCCACTAAAACAATAGCAATCCAGCGAGGATTGGTGCTCGCTACCCTGAAGATTTGCTCAGATTCGCGCACGGGGGCGTCGTGGCCGGCGCCCAGCAGGCCCTGCGGCCGCACCAGCAACACCACCGCCATCGTCAGAAACACCAGCACCAAAGTGGCCTTGGGAAACCAGGCGATCCCGATGGCGTGGATGAGACCGATCAGCATCGCGGCCCAGAAGGCTCCGGCGATGCTGCCCAGGCCACCCGTGACCACCACCACAAACGTCTCCACCACCACGTTCACGTCCATCTGATGGTGGGCGGGCTCGCGGGGCAACTGCAGCACACCGCCCAGCCCGGCCAGGGCACAGGCGAGCGCCACCACGGCCGCGATGATGGGCTTGGGATTCACGCCAAGGGCATCGAGCATGTCGCGGTCCTGCGTGGCCGCGCGCACGCGCTTGCCGAAAGCCGTGCGGTTGAGCAGCAGGTGCAGGCCCGCCCAGCTCAGGGGGCCCAGCGCAATCATCACCAGTTGCCAATGCGGGAAATAGGTTGAGCCCACGGCCAGCGCCCCCTTCAGGCCGGGAAAGCGCGGCGCGAACACCTCGCCCGGTCCGAACCACCAGCGCATGGCGTCGTGCATCACCAGCGACAAGCCGAAAGTGGCCACCAAGGCATACAGCTCGGGCGCACGCGACAGGCGCCGCAGCAGCGCGAACTCCATCACCAGCCCCGCCAGCGCGGCCACAGCCACCCCGGCCACCATGCAGGCCAGATAGCCCCAGGCGCTTTCGGCGGCCGCCGGCCAGGCGTTCACCAGCGCATGGGCACCCACCAGCGCGCCCAGCATGAAGAAGCTGCCATGCGCAAAGTTGACGATTCGGGTGATGCCGAAAATAAGCGTCAGGCCCGACGCCATCAGGAACAGCGTGCTGGCATGCGACAGGCCATCGAGCAGATGCAGTGCCAACTGCTCCATGGTCAAGGCCGGGCGCGTGGTGGTGGGACGGACAACAGGGTGTGCAGGGGCCGTGTGGCCCTACACCCAGTGCGTGAAATCGGCAGCCGCCACCCGCGTCGTCGCAAAGTCGTTGGCGCGCCCACCCGCATCGGCATAACCCAAGGACATGCCGCACACCAGCATCTCCTCGGCGCCCGCCCCGACAAAGGGCAGGATGATGCTGGCAAAACCGTTCCACGCCGCCTGCGGACAGGTGTGCAGGCCACGCGCACGTGCTGCCACCATCAGGTTCTGCAGGAAGGCGCCGTAGTCGAGCAGGCTGCCGCGCCCCATCACGCGGTCGATCGTGAACATCATTCCCACCGGCGCGTCGAAGAAACGGAAGTTGCGCTGGTGCTGCAGGTGCATGGCCGCCTTGTCGCCCTTGGTGATGCCCAAGGTGCCGTACAGGCCCCAACCACATTCCCGCCGGCGGTCCAGATAGGGCGAGATCCAACGTTCGGGGTAGTAGTCGTAGGCCTCGGCGTATTGGGTGATCAACGCGGGATTGCCCGACAACTCGTCGTGCGCGGCGCAGACCTTGGCCACCAGGTCATCGCGGCGCTGGCCCTGCAGCACATAGACCTTCCAGGGCTGGGTGTTGGTGCCGCTGGGCGCGCGTGCGGCCAGGTCCAGGATGTCCATCACGGTCTCGCGCGGCACGGGCGTGGGCAGGAAGGCGCGGCACGAAAAGCGGCTGAGCATCGCCGCATCCACACTCGCACGGTCCGCCACCTGCGTATCCACCTGGCGTTGTGCCAGGGCCTCGGTGATGTTCAAAGCAGTTTCTCCAGGACAAGTTGCAGAGGGGCCGGCAAGGCCACGGGGCGGCGGCTGACGCGGTCGACATAGACGTGAACAAAATGCCCGTGTGCGGCCGCCTCCGGCGCGCCCTGCGCGAACAGGCCGATGGCGTAGCGCACGCTCGAGCGGCCGATGTGCGCCACGCGCAGGCCAGCCTCGACCTGCTGCGGAAACGCCAGCGGCGCAAAGTAGTTGCAATGGGTCTCCACCACCAGGCCGATCACCGGGCTGCGCTCGACATCGAGCGCGCCGGCCTCGATCAGGTGCGCATTGACCACCGTGTCGAACCAGGCGTAATAGACAACGTTGTTGACATGGCCGTAGGCGTCGTTGTCGGCCCATCGGGTGGTGATCGGCCGGAACACGCGGAAATCGCTCCGGCGCGCGGCCTGGGGTCGCTCTTGTGGCCCAGGGCCTGCCGGTGCGTCGGGTTTCATGTGCGCCGATTCTGCCAGCGCCGGGTGGCCTCCAGCGCCGTGCGCCAGGTCCCCATCTGAATGTCCACCGTTTCGTCGATGTCGGCGCCATAGCCACCCCCCATCACCACCACCGTGGGCAGGGCACGCTCGATCGCCCAATCGAACACACGCCGATCACGCGCCAGCACGCCCGCGCGGCTCAGCTTCAGGCGCCCCAAGCGGTCGCGCTCGTGGACATCAGCCCCCGCAATGTAGAAGACCAGTTCGGGTGTGAAGCGCTGCGACAGTTCGGCCAACGCGAAATCCAGCGCGTGCAGGTACGCGTCATCGCCACAGCCATCGGGCAGATCCACATCCAGGTCGCCCGCGTGCTTGCGAAACGGAAAGTTCTTCTCGCCGTGAATGGACAGCGTGAACACGCTGTCATCGCCATGAAAAATCTGCGCGGTACCGTTGCCCTGATGAACGTCCAGATCGATCACGGCAACCGGCAGGGGCCGCGCACCGGTGCGCAGCAGCCGCCGCGCATGTTCCATTTGAGCCACCCGTGCGGCAACGGCGACGTCGTTGAACACGCAATAACCCGAACCGCCACCCGCCCGCGCATGGTGTGTGCCGCCACCCAGGTTGCCGGCAATCGGCACGCGCCTGCGGCCAAGGTCGGGCCCGGTCACCGCCGGTTCGGCACACCCCGGTGCAAGTGCCAGGCCCATCACCTCGCGCATGGCCGCCACGGTGGCGCCGGTCGAGTGGCACGAGCGCTGCGCGAGGGCTTCGCTCCAGGGAAATCCAATGTCGCGCAACACACGGCTGTCCAGCGTGCCAGCCATCACCGCCTCGACGTAGGCCGGCTCGTGCACCAGTGCCAGCTCACCGCGGGCGGCCTCGGGAGCCTCGCGAATCTCGATGCCCGCCAGCTCGGACTGGATGCGCTGGCGCAACTTGCCGTACTTGGCCGAGGGAAAGCGGTGGCCTGCCGGCAGGGCCACCTGAAACAGCTCGGAATGGAAGACCGGCAACAAGGGGTCTGTTACAACTTTTTGTTGCATTGCAGCAAACGGCTCTTGCATTTGAGCGGCGCACCCCTAAAATCAAGTCATTGCTGCACTGCACCATAGGCAAGTCCAACAGACCATCCAGGTACAGCGCACCAAAGGTTCTTTCGTTTTGTCTGCTGTTTCAATCATCCAAGGAGTATCACCATGTTGACCCCCGAAGCCCTCATCGCCTCGAACAAAGCCGCCGCCCAAACCCTGTTTGGCCTGACCGCTTCCGCCTTCGAAGGCGTCGAAAAGCTCGTCGAGCTGAACCTCACCGCGACCAAGGCCGCGCTGACCGAAGCCGCCGACTACACCCAGTCGCTGATGGCCGTCAAGGACGTGCAAGAGCTGTATGCCCTGCAGACCGGCGCCTTCCAGCCCGCCGCTGAAAAGGCCAGCGCCTACAGCCGCCACCTGTACGAGATCGCCTCGACCACCGGCTCGGCCTTCGGTCGTGTGTTCGAATCCAAGTCGGCCGAAGCCCAGCAATCGTTCACGAGCTATGTCGACAGCATCGCCAAGAACGCCCCGGCTGGCTCCGAGACCATGATGGCCGTGGTCAAGAGCGCGGTTGCTGCCAGCAACAACGCCTACGAATCCGTGCAGAAGGCTGTCAAGCAAGCCACCGAAATGGCTGAAGCCAATTTCAACGCCGTTGCCACGACGGCCGCGACGGTGGCCAAGCCCACCGCCAAGAAGCGTTGATTTCTGCACACGAATTGGAGGGCTCACTCTATACAGACCTATAGGGTTTGCCCTAAACTGACGGACATTGGAACTGGAAACGGTTCCTCCACGTTGTCTCCTCGGGTCCTTTCGAAACCTAGTGGTTCAGGGATCCTTCAAGGGCCGATCCGAAACGATCGGCCCTTTTTTTGCCCCGTCTATTTACTGCGAATCATTCGCGTTTGCGTTAGAATCACGATCACTTGATCGCGATCAAGGCCGGCGGGCATGGGCTCGCGGAAGATATCCCGTCATGATGAAACACGCCAATTTCCTTCGGTCGCTGGGCGCGCTGGCTGTCGCTGCAGCGGGTGCCTTGTTGCCCCTCACGGGCCAATCCCAGGAGCAGGTGCTCAACCTGTATTCGGCACGCCACTACAACACCGACGAGGCCTTGTACGCGGGCTTCACCAAAGCCACGGGCATCCGCATCCGCCGCGTGGACGCCGACGACGCGGGCATCATCGCGCGCCTGAAATCCGAAGGCGAGGCGTCGCCCGCCGATGTGATCCTGCTGGTCGACGCCGCACGCCTGTCTCGGGGCGAAGCCGACGGCCTGTTCAAGCCCATCCAATCGGCCGCGCTGGAAGCCGCGATTCCGGCCCAGTACCGTGGCGGGGCCGGTCCACAAGGCACTGCATGGTTCGGCTTTTCCACCCGGGCACGTGTGCTGGTCTACGACAAGCTCAAGGTCAAGCGCGAGGACGTCGACACCTACGAGAAGCTGGCCGACCCGGTCAACCGCGGCCGGGTGTGCACACGCTCGGGCTCACACCCCTACAACCTGTCGCTCTTTGGCGCGATGGCGGTACATCTGGGCGACGCCAAGACCGAGGAATGGCTCAAGGGTGTGGTCACCAACATGGCCCGCGCACCCAAGGGCGGCGACACCGACCAGGTCAAGGCCATCGGCGCCGGCGAATGCCAGGTGGCCGTGGTCAACAGCTACTACGTGGCGCGCCTGTTGCGCTCCAGCCAGGCCGATGACCGCGCCCTGATGGAGCGCGTGGGCATCGTGTTTCCCAACCAGGCGAGCTGGGGCACCCACATGAACGTGGCCGGTGGTGCGGTCGCACGCCACAGCAAGAACGCGGCGGCGGCGCAGCGCTTCCTGGAATACCTGGCCAGCGAATCCGCACAGGAGTACTTTGCCAACGGCAACAACGAATGGCCGGTGGTGCGCAACACCCGCGTCACCAACCCCGCGTTGGCGGCCATGGGGCCAGCCACGTTCAAGAGCGAAACCATTCCGCTGGCCGCCGTGGGCGGCAACCAGGGCCGCGTGCAGCAGATGCTCGATCGCGTGGGCTACAAGTAGGGCCATGCCGGGGGTGCCCCGGCGGCGCCCACGATAATCGCTGCTGATCCCCAGCATCATTGGAGTCAGGCAGCGTGGACATTTCAGGCAAGGTATTCATCGTCACGGGCGGGGCCTCGGGCCTTGGCGAAGGCGCAGCGCGCATGTTGGCCGCCGCGGGCGGCAAGGTGGTGGTCGCCGACCTGCAGGCCGAGCGTGGCGAAGCGGTCGCGCGCGAGATCGGCGGCGCCTACGTGCGCTGCGACGTCAGCCAGGAAGCCGACGGCGCCGCGGCCGTGGCCCAGGCGCAGTCCATGGGCCCCCTGATGGGCCTGGTCAACTGCGCGGGCATTGCGCCGGCCGAGCGCACCGTGGGCAAAACGGGCCCGCAC
>CAYNWR010000090.1:0-9033 GCA_964400915.1 uncultured Burkholderiaceae bacterium | reverse complement strand
CGGGGATGTGGATCCAGTGGTAGTTGTCGTGGCCGCCCGCCTCGATCAGCAAGACCCGCCGCGACGGATCGGCCGAGAGGCGGTTGGCCAGCAGGCTGCCGGCGGTACCGGCCCCCACGATGATGATGTCGAATTTTTCGGCCGGCATGACAGACCCGTGTACTGGCGAATCAGGCCACCAGGCCAGGCCGCCGATGCTCCCATTCTTGCAGCCATTGCGGCAAATCGGCTGCCGGCATGGGTCGCCCGATGAAATACCCCTGCGCCAACGTACAGCCGCGCCCACGCAGGAAGTGCCAGTCGGCTTCGTCCTCGACGCCCTCGGCAACCGATTTCATGCGCAGCTCGCGCGCCATGTCCAGGCAGGCCTGCGTGATGGCTGAAATGGACGAATCGGCATGGGCACCATGCACAAAACTGCGGTCAATCTTGAGTTCGTCAAAGGGCACGTCGCGCAACTGCTTGAGCGACGAATGGCCGGTGCCGAAATCGTCGATGGAGAGCGTGACGCGCTTCAGGCGCATGCGGGTGAGGATCTCCAGCGTGGCCAGCGGATCGGACATCAGGCGCGACTCGGTGACTTCCAGCACCAGGTGTGTGGGTGGCACACCGAACTGATCCAGCAACGCCGACACCTGTGTGGCAAAGGCGTGATCCACCAGATCATCCATCGAGACATTGACCGCCACAGGAACCGAAAGCCCATCGCCCAGCCACTCCTTGCACTGCCACAAGGCGCCTCGCAAGCCACCGAGCACCGAGCGCGTCAGCATTCCGATCAAACCACTTTGTTCGGCGACCGGGATGAACTGATCGGGATGGATCAGGCCGTCGCGGGGATGTTGCCAGCGCACCAAGGTCTCTACGCCGGCCAGGTGACCCGATTGCAGGTCAACCTTGGGCTGGTAGAAGTTGACCAGATGCCCCAATTGGATCGCGTTCTGCAATTCGCTGGCGGTGCGGCGCGCGCCGCCGCTGGCATCCGCGCCGGACTTGAATGCCTCGGGCTGCGCGAGGGATTGCAGGGCCGCGCGCAATTGATCCGACGCGACAGGCTTGTGCAGCGCGCCCACCACGTTCAGCGATTGCGCCGAGGCCAGCCAGCGGGCGGTCTGCAAGATGCGTTGATCTTCGCCACTGATCAGCAGCAGGCCTCCCTTGAAGCCTGTGGCCGCAAGCAGACGCACAAACTCGACACCGTCCATGCTGGGCATCTGCAGGTCACAGCAGATCAGGTCGAAGGGGACCACCGCCGATGCCACCCGTGCGAGCGCCGCTCGCGCATCATCGATCAAGGTCACCTCGACAAGCCCCAGCAGGCCGAATTGCCGCCGCAACAATTGCAGTTGAAAGGGCTCGTCGTCGATGGCCAAGACGCGCAATCCGGAGAATTCCTGTTTGTTCACGATGCCCCCATTCCCTGCAGGGCATTTTGCACCGCCACCATCGTCAGTTCCATGCTTTCGTTGAAGCGGTGCACGCGCTCGGACAGTGCGTTGTAGTCGGGTTCGTTCTGGTGCTTTTCCAGTTCGGCACACAATTCCCCCAATGGGATGGCGCCCACGGACCGCGAGGCTGACTTCAGCTTGTGTGCGATCGCACCCACCTGCTTCGCGTCGCGGCGGTTGAAAGCCTCGCGCATCTCGGCAGCTTGCTGGACGGCACTCTGCTGGTACGACAGCAGCAATTCGCGCAGGATGGCGCTGTCGTCGCCCACCAGATCCTTGAGCACTTTCAGATCCAGCAGGTTCATCCTGGAGGCCTCGGCCGGCACGGGATTGGCTGCCGGGCCTTGCAGCGGCGCCCGAGCCGCGTTCTGATGTTCTGTGCGTGCACGATGCCCCTGGGCGCGCCACTTCGTGATTTCGGCCTTCAGCATGGACAGCTGAACAGGCTTGCTGAGAAACGCATCAATGCCCGAATGGGCGCGTTTGTCCTCGTTGGTCAGCACCACACTGGCCGTCAGCGCCACGATGGGCGTGCGGGCCAATCCGCGCTCGGCCTCCTCCGCCCGCACGGCGCGGGCCAAGGCCATGCCATCCATCGGGTTCATGTGCAGGTCGGTCAGGATGATTTCGTAATGTCCGTTGCGCCAGCGCTCCAGCGCCAGCGCCCCGTTGGCCACGATATCGGCCATCAGGCCGAGCACGCGCAACTGGCGCTGGATCACCGCCTGGTTGATCGGATCGTCTTCGGCAACGAGGACCTCCGCGAAAGCCTGATCCGTGGGCATCAGGGATGCCGGCATCAAGGGCGGGCGCGAGGAAATGGGAGATTGACCAATGGCCGGCGGCCGATTGTTGATTCCAGGCGCCAATTCGGACAGACGGGACGCGCTGGATGTCAGACCGGCGGCCTGCCTTGCTGCGCGTGCAACTGCACCCAGAAAGGCGCCAAGCCGCAGGCGATGCTGCGGCAGCACGATGGTGCGACCGGGTGCTGTCGGCCGGCGCTGGGCATCAACCAGCACCAGACCCACATTATCGGGCAGGGCGCTTGTTCCGCTGGGTGCCACCACGACGGCGTTTCCTTCGCCAGCGCGCGTCCATTGGGCGGCGGCAACCACAGGCGCATCGCCCGCGAACACGTGCACGTCGGCGCCCGCAGCCGCCAACCAATCCGCCAGGTCGTTGGGCGAATACAGGGCACTGGCGAGCACGGCGACGCGCACGCCCCGCAAGTCGGGCATGGCGGCGCTGGCAACCAGGCCTGAATCGGCGATGGGATGAAACGGCAACCACACACTGAACGCGGTTCCGCGCCCGGGCTCGCTCTTGACGCCGATGCGTCCACTCATGAGTTCGATCAGGCGCCGAGAGATCGCCAGTCCCAGGCCGGTGCCGCCGAACCGACGGGTGGTCGATGCATCGCCTTGCATAAATGGCTCGAACAGACGTTTGACGGTCTCGGGTTCCATGCCAATACCGTTGTCAACGACGTCGATGCGGACCCGTCCATCTTCAAGTTCCGCCCGGACCCGGATCTTGGCATCGCGTTCGTTGCTGCCTCCGGAGAATTTGATCGCGTTGCCGATCAGGTTGTTGAGCACCTGCCGCAGACGCGTCGCATCGCCCGCGACCGGGACGTTGAGTTCGGCCGCCACGTGAACACGCAGGGCTGCCTTGCGTTGCTCGGCGACCGGCACCAGGGCGTCGCAAGTGCCCTCGATCAGAGCGAGCAAATTCATCGGCGCGCGCTCGACGGTCATGTGACCAGCCTCGATCTTCGAGAAGTCGAGGATGTCATCGACGATGCGCAACAAGGAAGCCGCCGACGCACGGATGGTTCCCACCGCGTGGGCCTGCTCTTCGTCAAGCTTGCCCAATGCCAGCAATTCGACCATGCCGATCACACCATTCATGGGGGTGCGAATTTCGTGACTCATCGTGGCCAGGAAGGCCGATTTGGCGCGGCTGGCTTCCAAGGCCGCCTCGCTGGACTGGCGCAACCGGACATTGACAGTCTCCAGATCCTGTTGGGATTGCCGCAAACTGCGCTCGCGCCGTCGCGCCTCGGTCATGTCAGACAGTCGCAGCACGCACCCATCGCCCAGCGGGCTGCAGGTGACGGCGTATTCGCGCAAGTGCCCTGAAGTTGTGTCGTTCCATTCAAAAGCAACGGATGACCTGTCAAGGCCCAGCACCGACTGCGCATGGGTATCGAACCCCATCTGGCCCCAGCGTGGGAACACCTCGCTGACCATCTGGCCCTGGACAAAGCCTTCCTTGGCACCCGCCAGGGACATGAACGCCGGCGTGACCGCGACAAGCGCCCAATCGACACGTTCGCCGCGTTCGTTGCGCACGGCGTGCAAGCCGGCGATCGGATCCTGTATGGCTTCCAGGACACCCGTCAGCAGTTCATGCCGGGCCTGCAGCGACCGGCTCACATAGGCCACAACGGATGCCCCGTTGCTGCCCTGCAGCGGCAAGGCAAGGCGTTGCCACAGGAACACATCATGCGGCTCGATAGCGAAATGGTCGACCAGCATGGGCTCTGCCTGCGCCAGCACCGCTTCGGAAAGACCCACAAAAAAATCGGCGGTCGGCTTCGCCACCGTGCGCAGCCGGACGGGCTGCCCCTCGAATTTGGTGATGCGCTTCAAAGCCTCGCCGTAGTGGCGGAAGACAAAATCGCCGCCACCCTTGACCTGTTCGAGCAGCACCAACCACGGTTCATGGGGCACCAGAATGTCCGGGTGGGCGTGCGCCAGACTGGGCAAGCCGCCTGGGGACCCACTGCGGGCACTGCGCCACCAGGCGACCAGGCGCAAAAAACCTTCGTCGTCGCAATGGGCATCGATGGCGTCGCCCACGTACTTGCGGTGCCATACGCTCATGGCGTGCCCTCCTGCCCGGCGTTGTAGGCTCTGATTTCGTGACAGGTGCGAGCCGCCACCGCGCTGGCACGTCCCACCGCTTGCGCCAGATCGCCGTCCTGCTCGCCCTTTCCGATGAATTCCACCACCTCCAGCAAATCCCCCAACTCCATGGCACCGACCGAACGCGAGCCGGACTTGAGCCGATGCGCACCTGCTGCCACACCCGAGTCGTCACCACGAGCCAGAGCCGCTTCGATGTCCGCCATCGATGCGGGCACGTGTTCCACAAAGCGCTGCAGCAGTTCCCGCGACGCCTCCTGGTCGTCGCCGATCAGTCCGCGCAGAACTTGTGGGTCGAAGACCGGCAGAGCCGGCGTGGGCGCTGGGACCTCGCCGGCCCGTATTCCGCCGGGGGGCGGCGCCGGGCTGGTCACCACGGATGCCGCAAACCAACGCTCCAGCGCAGAGCCCAGCACGTCCAGGGATGCGGGCTTGGTCAGGTATTCGTCCATGCCCGCTTCGAAGGCGCGATCGGATTCCCCCTTGAGGGCATTGGCTGTCAGGGCAATGATGGGAATCCGCTTGCCTCCCTCCACCCGTCCGGCCTCGACCGCGCGGACGCGCCGGGTCAGCTCGTACCCGTCGAGCCGGGGCATGTGCAGGTCGCTGAGGATCAGGGCATAGGAGCCGTTGAGCCACATGTCCAGCGCCTGTTGGCCGTCCTCCGCGATTTCGGCCACATGGCCCAGCATGGTCAATTGCCGATGGATCACCACCCGATTCACCGGGTCGTCTTCGGCCACGAGGATCAGGCGACCCTGCGCACGCGCCTGCTCGGCCGTCATGGGTGGTTCGGCTGCGATGTTGTTCTCGATAACCCGGGTTGCTTGGGGCGCCACCGGCGACGCGCGGCCCGCGAGCATCTCCACCGCATGCAACAACGCGCTCTTGCGCAGTTTGTCCAGCGTTGCGACGTGCCCGCCGCTGGCCCGAACCGTCATGCGCCGTCCGTGCCCGATCAGCAACAGATATCGCAGGTAGGCCGAGGCGCCCGGCGTGAAGGCCTCGTCCAGCGTGGGGCCGAACTGGATGACCACCGTCATGGCACCACCACCGCGCAACTGGGTGGCCGCATGGGCAGCGCTGGGGGCCACACGCACCTGTGCGTGGGCGTCGGTCAGCCAGGTGCGCACGTCGGCGTCGGGCAGATCCGGGTGTTGCACGATCCAGCAATCGACGCCCGCGAGATCAAAGCTTTGACGCAATGGTTGCCGTGGCGCCATCGCCAGCTTCAGCCAGGCTCGAAACACGGAGCCGGCGCGGGGAGCGCTCTGGACCTCGATGCGGCCACTCATCATTTCGACCAGGCGCTTGCAGATGGTCAGGCCCAGGCCGGTGCCACCATAACGCCGCGTGGTCGTGCTGTCTGCCTGCATGAAGGGTGAGAACAGGCGGTTCACCGCTGCAGCGTCCATGCCGATGCCGTTGTCGGTCACCTCGAACACGAGATGGGCGTCTTCGCGCCAGATGCGCAGCGACACGCGGCCCACGACGTCCGGGCGGCCGCCGCTGAATTTCAGCGCATTCCCCAACAGGTTGTTCAGGATCTGGCGCAGCCGGGTTGGGTCACCCAGGTACAGGCCTTCGGCCGAGGTGTCCACGAAGAGGTTGAGCCGCACGCCGCGCTGATCAGCCAGCGGTTCGAGGAAGTCGCACACACTTTCGGCCAGCCCAAGGACATCAATCTCCTCGGTTTCGAGTTCGAGGCGCTCGGCCTCGATCTTGGAGAAGTCCAGCACATCGTCAATGATCCGCAATAGCGCCTGGCCCGACTCGCGGATCGTTCGCACGGCCTGCATCTGCGCGGCCTGCATGCTGGAGTGCTCCAGGATCTCGGCCATCGACAGGACACCGTTCATGGGTGTTCGGATCTCATGGCTCATCGACGCGAGAAACGCCGACTTGGCCCGGTTGGCTGATTCGGCCTCGCGGCGCGCAAACTGCATGCGCCCCATGAGCGATTCGATCGACCCCACCGCGACCCAAACCACCATCCACCAGACCAGAAGACCGAGGAGCAGACCAACGACGCCCAGGGTGAGGGTGTCGGGCAACACATCCAGCCATGTTGCCTGGCCGCGCACCTGCGCCACCTTGACACCCGAATCGAGCACATCGGCCACCGCTTCGGGCCAACGACCAGCCACCCACGCACCCTGCTCAGCGACGAGCTTGCCGCCCTCGCCCTCCACACGAAATGCCAGGCCGACCGGGTGGGTTCGCGGTGCCAGGATCCGCGTCATGATGGCATTGCGCTCGAAAACCCATCCGTCTGGGTTGCGGCTGGCAAGGGCCGACAGGTCGTTACCCAGGGACGCCACACGAGCCGCCAGCTCGGATTGCAGGGTCTGGGCACCAAAGTAGAGCCTGGCCGCAGGCAAGGAAATCGCCACCAGCACCGCCACCAACACAGCGGCCAACCGAAGTCGATCCAGCAAACGTCGCAGCCGGGCATCGGCACGGGCCTCCTCGACCATCGGGTTGAGCGTGGCGCGTTGAACCCGTCTTGCACGCGCCCTGACTGCAATGCGGCTGTGCTTGGGTCGCAGGGTGTCGGGCTCTCTGCGTTCGCTTGCTGCCTCGGTCACTGGATCGTCTCTTGAGGGCGGGTTGCCATGCGCGTCGAGCAGCCACGCAATCGCAACAACTGTTGCGCGTGTGGGCTGCGCAGAAAGGCCATGAAACTCTGTACGGCGGGTTTGGGCAATGCGCGGCTGATCAGGTACAGATTGCGCGCCACTGGATAGCCCTGCGCCTCCAGGTGTTCCACAGTCGGCGTCCAATCGCCAATGGCCAGAGCCACGAGGGGACGCCCCTCGCCGAGCAGGCCCGACAAGGTCACCGTGCCGATCCCGCCTGGCGTCTGCTCGATCAAATCCAGGGCCTCGGACTCGTCGTTGGCGATCAGCATGCCAGGCCAAGCCAGACTGCGCTGCATCGCCATATGAAGTTCGGGCGAGAGCTGACGCAGGCTCTTGAGCGTGCCCGATTCGGCCAGCCGGTGGATGGGCCTTGCACGCTTTCCGTTCGGAAATGCGGCCCGTGGCCGCGACCAGAGCGCAATCAGCTCAGGCAGGCTCAAGCGGTCAAGACCCAGGTTGCGATGCACCGCGACAACCTGCGGCGTGCGCGCCAGCCAGGTGGTGGTGCCGGCACCGGCCGCCCGCTCAGGTGCAGTGGGTGCCCGGACGGTGGCGGCAACATCGATGGCCTGCTCCGCCAGCGCCTTCAGCGCCCCCGTGCTGCCGTAGGGAAACAAGACCTCGATGCGTTCGTCGCGGTGCTGCGCCATGTACTCGTTGCCCAGAAGTCGCAGCAAGCCTGTGACGGCACCGGTCCCACTGATCCGAACCGATGCGCCGCGACCAACAGGCGCCGGCTGTGCGACTACCGCTGCTGGCAATGCCACGAGCGCACCAAGGCACTGGCGCCGCCCGAACCAGCTGCGACCCCGCATCACGGGCGCGGCCCCGGCCCGCTGGCAGTCGCCAGGCCCCTGATGATGGCTGCGCCTGGCCTGGTTTGCACCGGCAACACATGTGGCATGGGTTTCGATTGTGCCTTCGCGTGGACGGACATGGTGGTGGATGCCGGATCGAGCCGCTCAGGGACAGCGTGTCGAATGCCCCGTGGCATGCAGCACCGCACGTCCCTCGTTGGACATCACAAACGCCATGAAGCGCCGCGCCGCGGGCGACGCGTTGTCGCGCACCATGATGTACATGTCCTTGCGCCAGGGATATGACTTGTTTTCAAGCGCGCTGGGTGTCGGCACCTTGCCGTCAATGGCCACGGCAACCAGGGGTCGCCGCTCGCTTTCGATCACCGCCAGGGAACTGGGCCCGAACCCGTTGACCGTGCGCTCGATCAGATCAGCCGCCTCGACGTCGTTGCTGGCGTTGATCATCCCCGCGCGCTGGTTGGCCGCTTGCAAGGCCGCAGCCACGGCCGGGTCGATTGCCGAGACGAGCCGGTTTTCTGTGGCGTCCGTCAGGCGCAGGACGGGCCTGGCGCGCCGCCCATCGGGAAAGCGTGGGTTTTCGGAGTACATCGAGGCCAACTGCGCCGATGTGACCGCCGTGACACCCAAGTTGCGATGCACCGCGATGACAAAGGGAGAGCAACCGTAGTGGGCCCATTGCATGGGCACGTCCTTGAGTTCCGTGTCATTGGGTTTGCGGTTGGCCACGGCGATTTCGGCGCCGCCGTCTGCCAGCGCGCGAATGCCACCGAAACTTCCCAGGGGTTTGAGCACCTCGACGCGCTGGCCCGGATTGACATTGGAAAAGGCCTCGGCCATCCGCTTCATCGGTCCGTAGGCGCTGCCCGTGCCGCCGATGCGCACATCGCTCGCGCTTGCGACATGAATCGGAACCATCAAAAATAATAGCAATACATCAAGGATTGGCAATCGCAGACGTCCAATAGCTATAGGAATTGCCATGACCCCCCCTAGACCGATCGGTGGTGAGTGCCCTTGGCTCGCGCGAGCCAGGAAAGGCCAACGCGCCGCGGGTCTGTGCTGCCCGCTTGAGCCTTGCTCACGCCTCAAGGCCAAACCAACGATCCAGCGCGACCTAATTCGCGGTCGGCATGACGAACTCGGCGCCCTTTGGGGTGCTCTCTGGCCAGCGCTGCATGACCGATTTCTG
>CAYNWR010000089.1:0-9086 GCA_964400915.1 uncultured Burkholderiaceae bacterium | reverse complement strand
CATCACGGCCTTGTAGCCGGCGATGTTGGCCTGCGAAGACAGCACGTCCATGCTTTGCGCTCGGGTGGTGCGGGGTGCGGCTTCCAGCGCAAACGAGGTGACGCCGGTCTGCGCCAGGCGCTGCAGGCCTTCACGGTCGAAGGGGTTGAGCATCCCGACCACCGTCGCGCCGGACCGAAGCGACGCCAACTCACCCGGGAGTGGGGCGCGCACCTTCAGCACCAGATCGGCCGCCCAAGCGCCTGCCGCGTCGACGATCGACGCGCCGGCCGCCCGGTACAAATCGTCCGGTGCGCTGGAAGCCACTCCGGCGCCCGATTCCACGCACACATCGTGCCCCTGGGCCTTGAGCTTCTTGACGGTTTCGGGCGTTGCCGCCACGCGGGTTTCGCCAGGGGTGTTTTCCTTGGGCACGCCAAGCAACATGCGTGTCTCCTCTATTCAAATCATCAGCTTGCAGTGTAAGAGCTTATCGGGCGCCCAAAGGCACGAGCTTGTCGAAGCCCGGGTCACGGGCGACGAACCCTGGGCAGACAGCGCCTGATCGGTCAACTGGAATGTCGGGATGCGGGCGGCTGGATTTCGTGGTGTCTGGGAGCATGCCCAACAATTTAGTTGACAAATAAACTATTCATAACTAAATTGAATCCAGCGATGCGTTCGCTTGAATCCCCAACAAAACTGGATCGTCATGAAGATCGTTTGTGTAGGTGGCGGACCGGCAGGCCTTTATTTCGGGCTGCTGATGAAGAAGTTCGGCCTGGCCAGCGAGGTCAAGGTTGTCGAGCGCAACCGGCCGTACGACACCTTCGGGTGGGGGGTGGTGTTCTCCGACGCGACGATGGACAACATGCGCGATTGGGATGCGGAGTCGGCCCGCCTGATCGAATCGGCCTTCAACCATTGGGATGACATCGAGCTGCACTTCAAGGGGCGCACCCTGCGCTCGGGCGGGCATGGTTTTGTCGGTATCGGCCGCAAGAAGCTCTTGAACATCCTGCAGCAGCGTTGCGAAGACCTGGGTGTGGAGTTGGTCTTTGAACGCGATGTCGAATCCGACCTGGACTTTGCGGACGCCGACCTGATCGTCGCCAGCGATGGCATCCATTCGCGCATTCGCGCGCGCCGTGCCGATGCCTTCAAGCCCGACATCGTGACGCGGCCCAACCGCTACATCTGGCTGGGGACGAACCGTCTGTTCGATGCCTTCACCTTCGACTTCGTCAAGACCGAGCACGGCTGGTTCCAGGCGCATATCTACAAATTCGACAGCACCACCACCACCTTCATCGTCGAATGCCCGGAGGACGTCTGGTTGGCCCACGGTCTGGACCGCGCAGACGCCGATGCATCGGTGGCGTTTTGCGAGCAGTTGTTTGCCAAGACCCTTGACGGCGCGCGTCTGATGACCAACGCGCGGCATCAGCGCGGGTCGTCCTGGCTCAACTTCCAGCGCGTGTCGTGCGAGCAGTGGTGGTTGCGCAATGAAAACGATGTTCCGGTGGTCCTGATGGGTGACGCCGTGCACACAGCGCACTTTGCCATCGGGTCCGGTACCAAGCTGGCGATTGAGGACGCCATCGAATTGACGCGTCAGTTCCAGAAGCAGGCCCAGGTCCCGACCAGCGTCGACGAGTTGCTGGGCACCTATCAGGAATCGCGTCGGGTCGAGGCGCTGCGCCTGCAAAACGCCGCATGGAACGCCATGGAGTGGTTTGAGGTCTGTGGGCGCCGCTATTGCGATCCGCTCGAGCCCGAGCAGTTCATGTACTCGATGCTCACGCGCAGCCAGCGCATCAGCCACGAGAACCTGCGGCTGCGCGATCGCCAATGGCTCGAAGACTACGAGCGCTGGTTTGCCGGGCGCCAAGGCCTGGCGCTTGACGCCCAGCGTCGAGCACCACCGCCGATGTTCACGCCATTTCGCGTGCGCTCGCTCGAGCTGAAGAACCGTGTTGTGGTGTCGCCCATGGCGCAATATTCCGCCGTGGACGGGGTACCGGGCGACTATCACCTGGCACATCTGGGCTCGCGTGCCATGGGTGGTGCGGCGCTGGTCATGGCCGAGATGACCTGTGTGAGCCCCGAAGCCCGCATCACGCCGGGATGCCCGGGCCTGTGGAACGACGAGCAGATGCAGGCCTGGGCCCGCATCGTTCGCTGGGCCCACCAGCACGCCGACGCGCGCATGGGGATCCAGTTGGGCCATGCCGGCCCCAAAGGCTCCACCAACGCACCTTGGGAGGGCGCGGGCGCGGATCAACCCCTGGCGCTGGACAACTGGCCCCTGGTGGCGGCGTCGCCCGTCCCCTATCTGCCAGATGGGCAACGGCCGCAGGCGTTGGACCTGGCCCAGATGGAGCGCATCCGCGCGGACTTTGTCGCCGCGACCCATCGTGCCGCGCTGGCAGGGTTCGACTGGCTCGAGTTGCATTGCGCGCACGGGTACCTGCTGTCATCGTTCATCTCACCGCTGACCAACCGCCGCACGGACGCGTATGGCGGTTCGCTGGAAAACCGGCTGCGCTACCCACTGTCCGTATTTGCAGCGGTGCGGGCTGCGTGGCCGGTGCACCTGCCCATCTCGGTACGGATTTCCGCGCACGACTGGGTGGACGGCGGCATCACACCAGGCGACGCCGTGGACATCGCGCGCAGCTTCAAGGATGCTGGTGCCGATGTGATCGATTGCTCGTCCGGGCAGGTCAGTCCCGCGCAAAAGCCGACGTACGGCCGGATGTATCAAACGCCGTTTGCCGATCGCATCCGGCAGGAGGCCGGCATTGCAACGATGGCTGTCGGTGCCATCACCGAAGCCGATCACGTCAATTCGATCGTCGCTGCCGGGCGTGCCGATCTGTGCGCAATCGGCCGACCGCACCTGGCCCATCCGGCATGGACCCTGGCCGAGGCGGCGCGCATCGGGTGGACCGATGTGAACTGGCCCAAGCCCTATCGCGCGGCCAAGGCGCAAGCCGAGGCACTTGCCCTGCGAGAGAGAACCCAGATGCTTGCGCCATGAAGCCAGCAAGAAGCAAGCAGTTCATCCAGCGCGCCGAGGCCCTGCCCCGGCAGTCGCTTGCGCTGGGCGAACTGGCGATCGGGCGCGAGGCCTGTGCACGGCCGCAGGATCATTCGGCGGTGCGCCTGTGGCTGCGACTGCTCTCGTGCAGCGTGCAAATCGAGCGCGAAATCGCCGCGCGCCTCAAGCGAGGCTTTGGCATCTCGCTGGCGCGCTTCGACTACCTGGCCCAACTCGAACGTCATCCACAAGGCATGCCCATGAAGGTGCTCACACGTTACCTCATGGTGTCTGGCGGCAACGTGACGGGCCTGACCGATCAACTGGTGCGCGAAGGCTGGGTCGAGCGACAGGACCATCCCGACGACCGGCGCTCAATGCTGGTGCGCCTTACACCCGAGGGGCGCACCCGGTTTCTGGCCATGGCGGCCGAACACGAGTCCTGGCTGGTCAGCCTGTTTGATGGTTTCGATCAGACACAGCGCGAGCAGTTGCACACCTTGCTCGGCCGTCTGCGGGTTCACGTTGCCGACGAACCCAACCGGCCCTCCATTCGCCGCAAAAACAGCCTTGCACAACCCGTCACCGACGCAGCCCCATCATGAGCACCACCGGAATCGATGCATTGAACCGAGGCACCCAACGGCCCCTGCGCGATCACGCGCCGCAGCATTTCCTTTGGGAGTGGCGTGACGGGATTGCCCACATCACATTGAATCGGCCCGAACGCAAGAACCCACTGACCTTTGACAGCTACGCCGAACTGCGCGACACCTTCACCGCGCTGCGTTCGGCCAGCGATGTGCGTGCGGTTGTTCTGGCGGGCAGTGGCGACAATTTCTGCTCAGGCGGCGACGTGCACGACATCATCGGGCCACTGGTGGCCATGTCGGCACCCGAACTGTTGCGCTTCACGCGCATGACGGGCGATCTGGTGCGCGCCATGCGCGCCTGCCCCCAACCCATCGTGGCGGCCATCGATGGGGTGTGCGCCGGTGCCGGCGCCATCCTGGCCATGGCCTCGGATCTGCGCCTGGGAACGGCGCGCAGCAAGACGGCGTTTCTATTCAACCGCGTCGGCCTGGCGGGATGCGACATGGGTGCGTGCGCAATCTTGCCGCGCATCGTGGGCCAGGGGCGGGCGAGTGAGTTGCTGTTCACGGGTCGATCCCTGGGTGGCGCAGAGGCCGAGCGCTGGGGTTTCTTCAACCGACTGGTGGAGCCCCAGGATCTGCAGGCCCAGGCCCAGGAGCTGGCCGACGTCCTGTCACGCGGCCCGGCGTTTGCCAACGGCATGACCAAGGCCATGCTGCACCAGGAGTGGAACATGGGTGTCGATCAGGCGATCGAGGCGGAAGCCCAGGCGCAGGCGATCTGCATGTTGACCCAGGACTTCCGCCGCGCCTACGAGGCGTTTGTCCAGCGTCAGCAGCCTCAGTTCGAAGGCAATTGAATGGTGCGGACCATGAACCACCACGAGCACATCCAGTGGCCTTTTTTTGAAGCGGGGCACCTGGCCCTCGCCGAATCCCTGAACACCTGGGCAAGCCAGCATTTGCGCCACGCACCGGAGGCCAGCACCGACGACATCTGCCGCCAGCACGTGCGTGCGCTGGGGCGGGCGGGCTGGCTGGAACACGCGGTGGTGCGCTCCAGCCACACCGCTGATCCGCCGCGGCTGGACACACGCTCGCTTTGTCTGATTCGGGAAACGCTGGCCAGGCACGACGGGTTGGCCGATTTCGCCTTTGCCATGCAGGGCCTGGGTTCGGGTGCCATTGGCCTGGCTGGCAACCACGAACAGCGGGTTGCTTACCTGCCGCGTGTGGCCGCGGGAGAAGCCATCGCGGCGTTTGCCCTGTCCGAGCCCGATGCCGGATCCGATGTGGCGGCCATGCAATGTGCGGCCCGTCAGGACGGGGACGCCTATGTGCTGGATGGCGAGAAGACCTGGATCTCCAATGGTGGCATCGCCGATTTCTATGTGGTCTTCGCGCGCACCGGAGAAGGCCCAGGCGCGCGTGGCCTGTCCGCCTTTGTGGTGGACGCAGACACCCCGGGTTTTTCGATTGCGGAACGCATCGACGTGATCGCGCCCCACCCACTGGCACGGCTGCGGTTCCAGGGCTGCCGGGTACCGCTGCAACGGCGCCTGGGCGCGGCCGGAGAGGGCTTCAAGATCGCGATGCGCACGCTCGATACGTTTCGCACCTCGGTGGCGGGCGCAGCCTTGGGGTTTGCCCGGTGCGCCTTTGAGGCTGCATTGCAGCGCGCGGCTGGGCGCAAGATGTTTGGCGCGACGCTGGGCGACTTCCAGTTGACCCAGGCCAAGCTTGCGGAAATGGCCACCCGCATCGACGCATCGGCGCTGCTGACTTATCGCGCTGCATGGGCAAAGGACCAAGGGCACACGATCACGCGAGAGGCGGCCATGGCCAAGATGGCCGCCACCGAGAACGCACAGTGGGTGATCGATGCCGCAGTCCAATTGTGGGGAGGCCTGGGCGTGGTCACCGGATCGCCGGTGGAGCGTCTCTATCGGGAAATCCGCGCCCTGCGCATCTATGAGGGAGCCACCGAGGTGCAGCAGATCATCATCGGGCGCGACCTGCTGCGCTCGCTGCGTGAGCCTGCCACCCCCTGATCGCCGTCTTTCTTCGCGTCGAGGACATCATGGCCAGTGCACACATCGACACCTTTGCCAGGGATCGCCTGCCGCCGGTCGAACGCCAACCGCAGTTCGTGTTCGATCTGCCGCAGCTGCAATTTCCGACACAGCTCAACTGCGCCACCGAACTGCTGGACCGACACATCGAACAGGGTCGCGGTGATCGGATCTGCCTTCGTGCGCCGGGCATCCAGTGGACCTACCGCGACCTGTTCGAGCGTGCCAACCGCATCGCACAGGTGCTGGTTCAGGAGATGGGCGTGGTGCCGGGCAACCGGGTGCTGCTGCGCGCGCCCAACCACCCGATGCTGGTGGCCTGCTGGTTTGCCGTGATCAAGGTCGGGGCGATTGCCGTGGCCACCATGCCCTTGCTGCGTTCCAAGGAGCTTCAGGACATCGTGCGCATTGCCCAGATCGGGCATGCCCTGTGCGACGTGCGCCTGCTCGACGACCTTTCCGACGCGGCTTCCCGGTGCGAGAGCCTGCGCCAGGTGGTCTGCTTCAGCGGCGACGCATCCGATGGCCTGGAACAACGCATGCAGCGGCACCCGGGCACCTTCACCAACGTTGATACGGCGGCGGACGACACCTGCCTGCTGGGGTTCACTTCGGGTACCACCGGGGTGCCCAAGGCCACCATGCACTTTCACCGCGACATCATGGCCGCGTGCGAATGCTGGCCACCGCACGTGCTGCGGGCCACACCCGATGATGTCTTCATCGGAAGTCCGCCGCTGGCCTTCACCTTTGGCCTGGGCGGTCTGACCTTGTTTCCGATGGCAATCGGTGCGTCCACCGTGCTGCTTGAGCGCGCAGGCCCCCCGCAGTTGCTGGAAGCCCTGGGTGACTACGGCGCCACGGTGCTCTTCACCGCGCCCACCTCGTACCGCATGCTGGCCCAGCATGGCGAGCAGATCCGAGCGACGCGCCTGCGCAAATGTGTGTCGGCCGGTGAAGCCTTGCCCGCTTCGACACGGGCGCTGTGGAAGCAGGCCACTGGCATCGAGATCATCGACGGCATCGGTGCCACCGAGTTGCTGCACATCTTCATCTCGTCCGACGAGCAGCACGCCCGGCCCGGCGCCACCGGGCAGGTGGTGCCTGGATACCGGGCCGAAGTGGTCGACGAGGCCGACCGGGTGGTCGGCCCTGGAGTGGTCGGCCGCTTGCGGGTGAAAGGCCCCACCGGTTGTCGCTACTTGAGCGACGAGCGCCAGCGCAACTACGTGCGCCACGGCTGGAACTACACGGGAGACGCCTACCGCACCGACGAGGATGGGTACTTCTATTTCGAGGCACGTGTGGACGACATGATCGTCTCGGCGGGCTACAACATCGCCGGCCCCGAGGTTGAGGATGCCTTGCTGGCGCACCCGGCCGTGGCCGAATGTGGCGTGACCGGTGTGCCCGACGAGCAACGGGGCCAGATCGTGAAGGCTTTCGTGGTCTTGCGAGAAGGGTTTGTGGCGGGCGACGCATTGGCTGCCCAGTTGCAGGAGTTCGCCAAGCAATCGATCGCGCCGTACAAGTATCCGCGGGCGATTTCGTTCGTCGATGTCCTTCCGCGCACACAGACAGGCAAGCTGCAGCGCTTTCGGCTGCGCGAGCTGGCCTGATCGGCCTTACACACCAGGAGAGACGAACCATGAGACAAGTACTGCTGCCCGACGCCTGGCCCCGGCCACGGGGCTACGCCAATGGGGTGGCCGTGACCGGCCGCCAGATCTTTGTGGCCGGCATGATCGGCTGGAACGCCCAGCAGGTGTTCGAGTGCAGCGATTTTGCCGGCCAGGCGCGGCAGGCCTTGCGCAACATCGTGGATGTCCTGGCCGCCGGGGGCGCGGGGCCCGAGCACATCGCCCGCATGACCTGGTACGTGCTGGACAAGCGCGAATACATCGCCGCCCTGGATGAGGTGGGCCGCGCCTTTCGCGAACTGATCGGCAACTACAACATCGCGATGACCGCTGTCGAAGTTTCGGGGCTGATTGAGGACGAGGCGCGTCTGGAGATCGAAGTCACGGCCGTGGTGCCGATGGCGCAGGGCGCCGTCACCTGAATCAGATTGCTATAAATAATATAGCTTACTGTCAAGGACGGACGCTCGCTAAGGGCCAGTTCTTTTCAGAATCGGTGCCAAATGGCGTCCCGTGTGGCTGTGCGGGCATGCGGCCACGTCTTCCGGTGTGCCCGCGACGATGATCCGCCCGCCCCCGTCTCCGCCCTCGGGGCCCATGTCGATGACCCAGTCGGCGGTCTTGATCACGTCCAGGTTGTGCTCGATCACCACGATGGTGTTGCCCGCATCGCGCAATTGATGCAGCACGCGCAGCAGCAAGGCGATGTCGGCGAAATGCAGGCCGGTGGTGGGCTCGTCCAGCACATACAGGGTGCGCCCCGTTTCGCGTTTGGACAGTTCCAGCGCCAGCTTCACGCGTTGCGCCTCGCCACCCGACAAGGTGGTGGCCGCCTGACCCAGTGTGATGTAGGACAGGCCCACATCCTGCAGGGTTTGCAGTTTGCGCGCTATCGCCGGCTGAGCCTTGAAGAACGCCAGCGCCTCCTCGACGGTCAGGTCCAGGATCTGGGCGATGTTCAAACCGCGAAAGGCGATCTCCAGCGTTTCCCGGTTGTAGCGTTGCCCCTTGCAGACGTCGCAGGGCACATAGACATCGGGCAGGAAATGCATCTCCACCTTCACGACGCCATCGCCCTGACACGCTTCGCAGCGCCCACCACCGGCACTGGCGCTGACGTTGAATGAAAAGCGCCCCGGCCCGTAGCCGCGCTCGCGAGCAGCCGGCACCTCCGCCATCAACTCGCGGATGGGTGTGAAGAGACCGGTGTAGGTGGCCGGGTTGCTGCGTGGCGTGCGGCCGATGGGTGACTGATCGACCGCAATGATCTTGTCGAACAGGTCCAGGCCCTCGATCTCGGTGTGGGGCGCTGGCTCCTGGTGCGCACGATGGATGTGCCGGGCCAGCGCCGCGTGCAGCGTGTCGTTGACCAGGGTGGACTTGCCCGAGCCCGAGACACCGGTGACACAAATCAGCAGGCCGACGGGAAACTCGGCGTCGACGCCCTTGAGGTTGTTGCCCGAGGCACCGAGGATGCGCAGGGCCAGCGCACTGCCGTCGAGTTGGTGCTGCCAGGGACGGCGTGTGGCGGGTGTGGCGATGCAAAGCGCTTGGCTCAAGTAGCGCCCGGTCAGCGATTGCGGGTGCGCTTCGATCTGCATCGGTGTGCCTTGGGCGATCACGCGCCCGCCGTGCACGCCCGCGCCTGGGCCCAGGTCGACGCAATAGTCGGCGGCGCGGATGGTGTCTTCGTCGTGCTCGACGACGATCACGCTGTTGCCCAGATCGCGCAGATGCCTCAGGGTGCCGATCAGGCGTT
>CAYNWR010000088.1:0-9139 GCA_964400915.1 uncultured Burkholderiaceae bacterium | reverse complement strand
GTAGAGCGTCACCCGCTCTTCGGCTCGCGCCGCGACCACGCCGCGAACGACATCGAGCGTGCGGTAGCGGTTGAACGGTGCGATCTTGATGGCCACCACCGACGGGATGGCGGCAAAGGCCTCCCAGAAGGCCGCGTCCAGTTCGATGCCACCGACGGCCGGTTGCAGATAGAAGCCCACCAGCGGGATTTCGTCGCCCACCGCCTGGCAATGCGCGATGAGTTCTGCCGGCGTGCCGCCCTTGAATGCGGCCAGGCTGAGCAATCCCGCGTGATAGCCGATTTCGCGCGCCGAGCGTGCCTCGGCCAGCGCCTGCGCGGTGCGGCCCGCAAGGCCCGCCACCATCACGACAGGGCGCTTGCCGCCCAGAGGCACCCAGGTGCGCGCCTGCTCCATGGCCAGTTCCAGCACGGGCCGGTACAGGCCCACTTCGCGAATGGCGAATTGCGTGGAATGCACACCCACGGCAAGACCGCCCGCGCCGGCATCCAGGTAATACCGGGTGAGGGCGCGTTGCCGACGCGTGTCCAGTTGCCGCTGCGCGTCCAGCGCCAGCAGGTGCGCGGGGATCACCGTGCCTTGGCGCAGGACGGTGTCGACGGCCGCGGGCAAGCGCCGCGAATCAGTAGTGCCCATCGCGGGCCTCGAAGTGCGTGGGTTTGCCCAGGCTCACACCACCCCGGCGCACCCAATCAGCCGTCCAGTCCAGCAGGCGCTCGATGCCAATCGAAGGTGGGCCAAACAGCGTGTGGGCCTGGGCGCAGTCGAGCACCCAGGCCGTTGGTGCTTCGTTGCCCGTGAAGACCGCAGGACGCCCCAGGCGCTCGGCCAGGGCGTTGGCCACTTCGCGCACGCGGATGCGAGGCCCACTCACGTTGATGGCGCGCGGCGGTGTGTGGCAATGCGCCAGGCAACGCAGGGCCCAATCGTTGGCGTCGCCCTGCCAGATCACGTTGGCCTCGGCCATGCCGACGTCCACGGCCTCTCCCGCCTGCACCTTGCGGGCGATGTCGTGCAACACCCCGTAGCGCATGTCGATCGCATACGACAGACGCACCATACAAACCGGGGTGGCGTGCACGTGGGAGAAATGCTCGAACAGGCGTTCGCGGGCCACACACGAGTTGGCGTATTCACCCGGTGGCGTCAAGGGCCAGTCCTCCTGCGCGCCCGGCCCCTGCAGTGGCGCAAAGGGATAGACACACGCGGTGGAGAACACCACGATGCGCGATCGGCGCCACCGCTGCGCAACGAGCGCCGGCACGTGGGCATTCATGGCCCAGGTCAACCATTCGCTGCCGCTCGATCCAAACTTGCGTCCTGCCATGAAGACCACGTTGGGTGCTTCGGGCAGGGCCTGGAGCGCCTCGGGCGACAGCAGGTCGGCCTCGATGCATTCAATGCCCCAGGTGCTCAGGCGCTCGCGCAGGCCGTGCTCCGAAAAACGCGCCACGCCGATCACGCGCCGCTGAGGGTCGGCGCGTTTGGCCATGCGTGCCAGGGTCGGCCCCATCTTGCCGCCAACCCCCAACACCAGGATGTCACCGGGCACGCGCGCAAGGGTTTCGATCAGGCCCGGCGATGGCCTCGACATGGCGTCTTCGATGTCGTCGATGGATTGGAACTGCGTGGGCAGGTCGATCGTGTTCAAGGCCCATTCCCTTTCAGATGCGTTCCAGGCGCGCGCGCCCGGCAGCCACTTCAAATGACGCAAGGGTGGACACACCGGTGTCACGCAGCGTCGCGTCCCCCACAGCGCGCAACTGCGTGCGCAGGCGCTGGGGTGTCAAATCCACCAGCCCGTACCCCCGACGGTCGCCATCGGCAAACACGTAGTGGGGATTGGCCTCCAGGCGCGTGGCCACGCGGGCAGCCCCCCCCGCACGCGAGGTGATGCTGGTCCCGCAGAACTCCACCGCCACCGACTCGCCGCGTGCCTGCCCGTATTGGCTCAGCACGTGCCCGACCCAGTTCTCGTGCACGTCGCCACCCAGCACCACGTGGGTGGTGCGGTCGCGTCGCTCGGCCATGGCGTCGACGATGCGCTGGCGAGCCGGGCCGTAGCCGTCCCAGCCGTCGTTCCACAGGCTCACCCCCGAACCGCTTCGCGAATCGCGACGTCCGAACAGGGTTTGCTGCGCGATCAACTGCCAGGGGCCACTGGGCACCTGCAACCGTTGGGTGAGCCAGCGCTCCTGGGCGGCACCGAGCATCGTGCGTTGCGGATCGTGCCAATCCGGGCATTTGGCCGGGTCCACCATCGACGACCCGCGCTTGCCCCCCTGGGTGCAGACCTGCTGGTCACGGTGCTGGCGCATGTCCAGCAACTGGATCTCGCCCAAGGCGCCCAGGGACACGCTGCGGTACAGGCGCATCTCGTCCCCCGCCAGCAGCCCGACGCGCCCGCGGGTGAGGGCACTGGCCGCCAGGGGCATGTTCTCGTAGTAGGCCTGATAGGCCGCCGCACGCCGCCTGCCAAAGTCGGGGACTTCGGGGCCTGAATCGCCGGGCGCCAGTCCCGCATAGTCGTTCTGCACTTCGTGATCGTCCCAGGTGACGAGCCACGGTGCACAGGCATGGGCGGCCCGCAAGTCGGCGTCGCTCTTGTGCAACGCGTAGCGGGCCCGGTACTCGTCCAGCGTGAGCACCCAGGCTCCGCTGGGCGCACGCACGGCGCCTGTCGCGCCGGGGTACTCATAGATGTAGTCGCCCAGGAACAGCACCAGGTCGGGCTGATCCGACACCAAGTGGCGCCACGCGGCGTAGAAGCCATGCTCCCAGCGCTGACACGACGCGTAGGCCAGGCGCAGGCGCGCCACGGGCGAGCCCGGTGCCGGCAAGGTGCGCGTGCGCCCCGTCGCACTGACCCAGTCGTTGCGTGGGCCGCCCACCATGAAGCGGTAGTGGTACCAACGGTCGGGATCGAGCCCCTGAACCTCGACGTGCACCGAGTGATCGAGTTCGGGAACGGCCTGCGCCTCCCCCTTGCGCCGCAGCTTGCGAAAGGACTCGTCGTCGGCCAGTTCCCACCGCACCGTGACAGGCCCTGCGGGCAGGCGGCGGGTGCCCAGCCAGTTGGTGTCGTGCAGGCGCGTCCACAACACCACCGACTCATGCGTGGGCGAGCCACTGGCCACCCCCAGGTTGAACGGATCTCCGGCCAGCACAGGCTGGGACCAGGCATCGCGTGCCACCCACGCACCCGGTGCCAAGGCCAGGGCGCACTGCATCCAGCGCCGACGATCCAGCCCATCGAGTTCTTGCATGGCCCGGACTGTAGCGCGCGTTGTACGGGTTGCCGACCGCAACGTGGCCGCTCTTTCGGGTGGGCGAACCATCGAATATACAAAAACAATAGCAAAACAACAAGATGCGACGATCGCTACTACGACATTTTCATCAAATTCCACTTCAAGAGGGCGCTGCGGCACGATTGGCAGCCATGCCGTATATTGCTGCGGCCTGCAACGACAAACCTGTACCCTCATGCTCGACCCACAAGCCCGTCAACTCATCGCAAGCCTGGCCGAACGCGGGGTGCGCCCGGTGTATGAACTCAGCGCCGCCGAGGCCCGGGCTGGTTATCACCAGCGGCGTGCCCTCACCCAACCGGTGCCCGTTGCGGTCGGCGTGCGCCGCGACCTGCGCGCCAAGACACCCGCCGGGGATGTCCCCTTGCGGCTGTGGCGACCGTCGGGTGCGTCCGATGCCCAGGCCTTGCCGGTGCTGGTCTTCTTTCACGGTGGCGGGTTCCTTGTGGGCGACCTTGACACCCACGAGGCGCTGTGCCGCAGCCTGTGCGCGCAGGCCGGTTGCGCGGTGGTGGCCGTGGACTACCGCATGGCCCCGGAACACCGGTTTCCCGCCGCCGTGGACGACGCCATTGGCGCAACGCGCTGGCTCGCCGACAACGCCGAGGCGTTGGCCATCGACCCCGCGCGACTGGCCCTGGCCGGCGACAGCGCGGGCGGCAATCTTGCAGCCGTGGTGAGCCTGGCCCTGCGCGACGATGCTGACCTGCGCCACAAGCCGCTTTTGCAGGTGCTCATTTATCCGGTGACGGATTTCTTGCGCGACACGCCGTCATTTCGCCAGAACGCCGAAGGCTACATGCTCACCGCCCGCTCGATGAACCACTACGAGGACACCTACTGCGCCAGCGAATTCAAGACCAACTGGCGCGCCTCGCCCCTGCGGGCCGCGCGCCACGATGGCCTGCCGCCGGCCTTGGTGATCACCGCCGGATTCGATCCCTTGTGCGATGAAGGCCGCGCCTACGCCGACCGCCTGTCGGCAGCGGGTGTGCCCACGCAGTACGTCAACTTTGCGCGGCAGATTCATGGTTTCATCGTCATGGGGCGCGTGATCGACGAGGCCGATGCGGCCATCGCACTGTGTGCCCACGCGCTGCGCCGGGCCTTCCAGACCGCCTGAAAGACACCACCATGCAGATCCGCCCTCTCGGCAAGAGCAACCTGCGCGTGTCCAGCCTGTGTCTGGGCACGATGATGTTCGGCGACCAGACCGACGCCACCGAATCCGCCAACATCGTTGCGCAAGCGCGCGACCAGGGCGTGAACTTCATCGACACCGCCGACGTGTACACGCAGGGCGAGTCCGAACGCATCACCGGCCAGTTGATCCAGCCGGACCGCGACCGCTGGGTGCTCGCCACCAAGCTGGGCAATCCCATGGGCCGGGCACCCAACCAAGGCCACTATTCGCGCAAGTGGGTGTTGCAAGCCTGCGAAGACAGCCTGCGCCGGCTGCAGACCGACTACATCGACATCTACTACCTGCATCGCGATCACCCCGACACCGATTTCGACGAACTGCTGCACGCGCTGGGCGACCTCGTTCGCAGCGGCAAGATCCGCTACTGGGCGGTATCCAACTACCGCGGCTGGCGCATCGCCGAGATTGTCAACCGCGCGCGTGTGCTGGGTGTGCCGGCCCCCATTGCCTGCCAGCCCTACTACAACCTGCTCAACCGCATGCCCGAGGTCGAGATCCTGCCCGCGTGCGAGCACTTCGGGTTGGGGGTGGTGCCCTACAGCCCGATCGCCCGCGGGGTGCTCACCGGCAAGTACGTCCCCGGGGCTGCCCCGCCCCCCGACACGCGCGCCGGACGTGGCGACAAGCGCATGCACCAGACGGAGTTTCGAAGCGAGTCGCTGGCCATCGCACAGACGCTCAAGGAATACGCAGCGGGGCGCGGCACCAGCGTGTCGCGCCTGGCGGTGGCTTGGGTGCTCGCGCACCGCGCGGTGTCTTCGGTGATCGCCGGGCCCCGCACACTGGCCCAATGGCAGGACTACCTGCCCGCCCTCGAGATCACGATCACGCCCGAGGACGAAGCCATGGTGGACCGCCTGGTGGCGCCCGGGCACCCGTCGACACCGGGCTTCACGGACCCGTCCTATCCACTGCCGCCGCGCCGGCGCACTTGAGGCGCGCCGGTTCCCGCAAGGCGCCGGTGTGGGTGATTCGCGCTGGTGTGGCCGCGGTTCAGGCGCCGTCTGGCTGCAGCAACAACCAGTTGCGCACCGCTTGGTGAAAGCCTTCGGGGTCACCGAGCATCACCCAGTGCCCCGTGCGGAAAGCGCGCACCGCGCTGCCCGGCCGCGCCTTGAGGCGCTCGATCCAGCCGGATGAATGGAACATGAAGAACTTGCGCTCACCATACAGGTAGAGCATCGGCACCTTGAAATCGACCTGAGCCAAGCGGGGCATGCCGCCCAGGGCGCCGAACCAGCGCATGGCGTAGGGATAGTTCATGTGGGCACCCACCAGATTGCGCTGACCCTTGTGGCGCAGTTGCCGGGCCATCCAGCGGGTCATCCCATCACCCAGGGACCGTGACAGCCCCGACAGCTTCCATGCCAGTGCCAGCCACACCTGGTATCCGAGCACCATCGCCTTTTCCTTGGGTGTCAGGGTTGCGCCCAGCGCGCGAGAGTTGTGGTCGCCAATGTCCACACCAATCACCCGCGCCACCCGCTGCGGTTGGCGGGCCGCGAACTCGTAGCCAAACACACAGCCCCAATCGTGAACCAGCAGCGTGATGGGCACACCCGGGCTCACGGCGTCTGCCACGGCCTTCCACAGCGCCATCATCGCGTCGAAGCTTGAGGCCGGCGCTGTCGTCCCCTCGTAACCGGGCAGGCTGAAGCGCACGCAGCGAAAGCGATCCTGCAAGGCCGCAACCGTGCCGTCCCAGAGCGCCAGGGTATCGGGCCAGCCATGCACCATCAGCACCACCGGGGCCTGCTCGGGGCCTTCGATGTGGACTTCGACCCCTTGAACGGTCTGGATGGTGCGTCCTGGGCCGGTGTCTCGGCTGTGTTGCGTCACGTCAGGCGGGTTTGGCGGTGGCGGCCTTGCGGTCGGCGGTGACCTTGGCGACGCTGGGGCGTTCGCCCACCAGCTTCGCATAAGGCTTGATGTCGATGCCACCGGCCAGCAGGAGATCCTCGCCGTAGATGATCTTGGTGGCCATGCCGACCAGGGGCAGGCTCACGATGGCCGAGCAATCGGCCTGCGAGAAGGTGTCGCCAGCCACATAGGGTGAAAAACGCGCCAGGCGCTTGAAGCCGGCGATGTTCTTTTCGAGCGACTTGCGCACCCGGGCCTTGAGTTCGTCGCTGACCTGCCCACCAAAGAAAGCCTGCGGATACAGCTCGCGCACCACCAGCTCCAGATGCAGGTCGATGAAGGTCGACAGCTCGCGCACCTTGGCCCGTGCATAGGGTGAAGGGGGCATCAGTGCCGGGGTGGGCCAGCGCGATTCGATGTACTCCAGGATCGCCTCGCTTTCGCAGATCCCGCCTTCGTCGGTGCGCAGGAACGGGATCTTGGCCAGCGGGGAATCCTTGAGCACGGCCTCGTCCTGGCTCTTGGTCATGACGACCTCTTCGACAAAGGGCACGCCCTTTTCAAGCAGGGCGATCTTCACCTTGTTGTAGTAGTTCGAAACCGGAAATCCACACAGAATCAATGACACCTTGCTTCTCCTGAAAAAAGGGGCCGGCTGCGCCACACAAGCGCCACCGGTCATCAACGGATTCTCGGGCCCGATGCCCGCGATTCAATCGAGCTTGGCGCCCGATTCCTTGACGACACGGGCCCATTTGGCCGTCTCCGATTGGATCAGGGCCGCAAGCGCCTCAGGCGTCCCGGGTGCGACATCCAGGCCCAGCCCGCCAAGCTTCTCGCGCACGTCAGCCATCGCGAGCACGCGGTGGGTTTCGGCGTTGATCCGGGCCGTGACCTCGCGGGAAAGCCCTGTCGGGCCCAGCAACGCAAACCACGAGGTGGCTTCGAATTCGGGCAGGCCTTGCTCGGCCAGGGTTGGAATCTGGGGCGCGGCGCCCGAACGCTGGCGCGAGGTGACGCCGATCGCCCGCACCTCGCCGGCCCGCACGAGTGGCAAGGCCGATGGCATGTTGTCGAAGATCATGTGGATGCGCCCGCCCAGCAGATCGGGCACCGCCTGGGCACGCCCCTTGTAGGGGATGTGCTGCATCTTCACCCCCGCAAGCGTGTTGAACAGTTCGCCCGAGAGGTGGATCGATGTGCCGCTGCCCGAGGACCCGAACGCCAGGGGTGTCCTGCGGGCCAGTTCGATGAGTTCCTTCACGTTGCTGGCCGGCACCTGGTTGTTGAGCACCAGCAGGTTGGGCGTGGAGGCAACAAAGCTGATGGGCGTGAAATCACGCACATGGTTGAAGCTCAACGTGGGATAGAGCGAGGCGTTGATGGCGTGGGTGCCCACCGTGCCGATGATCAGCGTCGCGCCATCGGCGGCGGCCTTGGCCACCAGGTCCGCACCGATGTTGCCGCCTGCACCCGCGCGGTTTTCCACGGTGACGGTCTGGCCCAGGGACGCGGCCCATTTGTCGGCCAACACCCTGGCGATGGTGTCCGGTGCGCCGCCTGGCGGAAAGGTGACCACGATGCGAACCGGCTTGGACGGCCATGCGCCCTGCGCCGTGGCGGGCACCCCCATGGTTGAGGCGAGCACGGTGGCCGCTGATCCTGCAACAAGCAGGCGCCGACGGTTCAAGGTCCTGAGGTGGGAGGGGTTCATGCCTGGGTTGTCTCCGATGGGTCTGCGCCGCTGTTGCAGGGCCTGGCGCTAGAGGGACTTCGCCAGCCGCGCCACCCCGTCTTCGATGCGCGCGACATCGGCGGTGGCAAACGACAGGCGCAAGCTGCTCAGGTCCGGCTCGCTGGCAAAGAACGGCGCGCCGGGCACAAACGCCACGTTGTGCTCGATGGCCCGCCGGGCAAATGCCGCGGCGTCGCGGTCGCGCCCGCCGGCCCCGGTGAGGCGCGCCCACACGAACAGGCCACCGCCCGGTTCGACGAACTCGATGGCCGCACCAAGCTCGCGTCGCAAGGCTGTGCAAAGGGTGCGCGCACGCAAGGCATAGACCTCGCGCACATGGCTCAGGGTTGCCGGCATGCGCCCGGCGGCCAGGTAGTGCGCCGCCGTGGATTGTGCGAAGGTGCTGGTGTGGGCGTCGCTGAACTGTTTGCACATGGTCGCCTTGGCCAGCAATTCGTCCGGGGCGATGAGCCAGCCGATGCGCAGCCCGGGGCTCAGCACCTTGCTCAGGCTGCCGCAATGCACCAGCCAATCGCGGCTGCCGGCAACCGTGTCGCTCATCGCCAGCAGGGACGGTGGGGGAGGCGCTCCGAAATACAAATCGCCATACGGATCGTCCTCGACGATCAACACCTTGTGGCGCACCGCCATATCGAGCACGCGGCGCCGGCGATCCTGCGACAACATGGCCCCGCTGGGATTGCCGAAGGTGGGAATCAGGTAGACGAACTTGGGCCGGTGCTGGGCCACCAGGGCTTCGAGGCGATCGACGTCGACCCCCTCGAGTTCATTATTTATTTGTGTCATATAAACAAAAAAACCGCCCTTTCAGGCGGCTACTTTTAATTGTTGTATCAATTAAAATCCTCCGCCTGCTTTCGCAAGGACGATAGTAAGGATAATAATAATTGATGCAACGTGATTTCTCATCGTGAGTCTAGTATATCAAAATTTTTTATTACTGCAAAAGAAAATTGATGTCATCTCCTGAAACATATTCCTTTGCTGGCTGATTCTTAAGAAAAACTC
>CAYNWR010000087.1:0-9167 GCA_964400915.1 uncultured Burkholderiaceae bacterium | reverse complement strand
CGAGCGGCGCCTTGGCGCGGTCCAGGTGCACCTCCAACAGGAGCTGATCGCCCGGCTCCACCGGTCGCTTGAAGCGCGCACCGTCGATGCCCGCGAAGTAGTAGACCGTCTTGTCGTCGGGCTCGATGCCCTGCGATTCGAAGGTGAGCAAGGCCGCCGCCTGTGCCATGGCTTCGAGCATCAGCACCCCCGGCATCACGGGCCGGTGGGGAAAGTGACCCATGAAATAAGGCTCGTTGATCGTCACGTTCTTCAGGGCCAGGATGCGGCTGCCCTTGTCGAGCTCGAGGACACGGTCGACCAGCAGGATCGGGTAACGGTGCGGGAGTTTTTTGAGGATCCGGTGGATGTCCATCATGGTCATCAAGCCTTGTTTTGACGTTCCAGCGAACGCACGCGCTCTCGCAGGACATTCAGTTGACGCAGCGACGCCGCGTTTTTTTCCCAGGAGGCATTGTCATCGATGGGAAAGAAGCCCGAATAGGTGCCCGGTCGGTTCAGGGAACGCGTCACCACCGAGGCCGCCGAGATGTGCACGTCATCGGCCAGGCTCAGGTGACCCAGCACAACGGCGCCGCCACCGATGGTGCAGCGCGCGCCGATGTGGGCGCTGCCCGCGATGCCCACACAACCCGCGATGGCGGTGTGGGCGCCGATGAACACGTTGTGCGCCACCTGCACCAGGTTGTCGATCTTCACGCCATCCTCGATCACGGTGTCCCCCAGGGCGCCGCGGTCGACACAGGTGTTCGCGCCCAGTTCGACATCATGGCCGATGCGCACGCCGCCCAGTTGCTCGATCTTGATCCAACGTCCGTGGTCGTTGGCAAAGCCGAATCCGTCCGCACCGACCACCACGCCGGGGTGCAGGATGCATCGCTCCCCGACGGAAACGCCGCGCCCGATGTGCACCCGCGCGGTCAGCACCGCTCCTGCGGCCACACTGGCACCCGATTCGACCACACACAGCGGCCCCACCCAGGCCGAACTGGCAACCTGCGCGCCGGCTTCGACCACCGCACTGGGATGCATGCCACCGGCCGGCATCCGATCCAAGAGGACGTTTGCGCGCCACCACTGGGTGAGCCGGGCGTAGGTCACATACGGGTCGGCCACGAGCAGGCTGGTCAGGCCCGCAGCGGCGCGGACCTGCGCCAGGTCCGCCAGCGCCACCGGCAGGATCAGGCAGCCGGCTGCCGATCCTTCAGCCTGCTGCCGGTACTTGGGATGGGCGAGAAACGCCACGGCCTGCGCGTCGGCCGTTCCGATGGGGGCCAGGTGTGTGACCTCGCGCGATGCATCACCCACCAGTTCGGCCGACAGCTCCTGCGCGAGTTCGCGGGTGGTGACGGACCGTCGGTGCAAAGTGCTGGGCGCGGGGGTTCAGCGCCCGGCCGGCGCGGTGTTGAGAACGCGGATGACCTTGTCCGTGATGTCGTGCTTGGGGTTGACGTACACCACTTCCTGCAGGATCACATCGTACTTTTCGGCCTCGGCCACCTGCTTGACGACCCGGTTGGCGCGGTCCAGTACGGCCTGCAGCTCTTCGTTTTTGCGGGTGTTCAGGTCTTCCTGGAACTCGCGGCGCTTGCGCTGGAAATCGCGGTCCTGGTCCATGAGCTGCTTTTGACGCGAGTTGCGTTGGCTCTCGGACAGGGTTGGCGCCTCACGCTCAAACTTGTCCGATGCATTCTTGAGCACATTGCCCAGGTCGACCAGATCCTTCTCGCGCTTGGCAAACTCCTGCTCGAGCTTGGTCTGCGCCTGTTTGGCCGGGTTCGCCTCTTTGAGGATGCGGTCCGTGTTGACAAAGCCGACCTTGAATTCCTCGGCCTGCGCCCAGGCGCCTGAAAGCGCGAACGCCATCAACGCGGCAAGGATCGGTGTGCGAATAAGGTTCTTCATCAAAACGAGGTACCAATCTGGAACTGCAACTTCTGGATTCTATCGCCCGCGAACTTGCGCACCGGGTGCGCCAGCGCAAAGCGCAAGGGCCCGACGGGTGAGATCCAGCTGACTCCCACCCCCACGGATGCGCGCAGATCGGCCGCACGCATGCGTTCGTTCTCGCCATACACATTGCCGACATCGAAAAAGCCGAACATGCGCAGCGAACGATCGTTGCCGGCGCCCGGGAATGGAGCGAGCAACTCGGCATTGATCGTGACTTTCTTGGCACCGCCGATCACAAAACCCGTGACGTCACGCGGCCCCAGGGTCCCCTGCTCGAAGCCGCGCACCGACCCCAGGCCACCGGAATAGAAATTCTTGAAGACCGGGAACGGGCGATCCGATTGGCCGCGCCCCATGCCCAATTCGGCGTTGAGGGCGAAGGTGTACTGCTTGGACAGCGGGAAGTACTCCTGAAACTGATAGCTGCCCCGCACGTAACGCGCATCACCCGCCACGCCCCACTCGCCGTTGACGCGCTGCAGTCGTCCCTTGTTGGGCGCCAGCGCGCTGTCGCGATCGTCGCGCGACCAGCCCACGGTCAGGGGCAAGGAGTTGCTGTTGTATCCGAAGCGATCAGCATAGGTGAGATAGGCAGCCGGGATGTTGGTGCCCTGGCGAATCGAGGTGCGTTCCAGCCCACCACCAAAGTACACGGTGTCGATCTCGGTGAACGGGATCCCGAAGCGGACACTGGCGCCCGAGGTGACCAGGCGGTAGTTGCCGCCCTGGTCGTTGTAGGGACGCGATGAGCGGTGATAGATGTCGTACGAGCGCGAGATGCCGTCCGGTGTGAAGTACGGGTTGGTGGCGTTGATCACCACCGTGCGGTTGAACTTGCTCGTGTTGATGTCCACGCCCAGGTAGTTGCCCGATCCGAACGCGTTTTCCTGCTTGATGCCGAAGGAAAGCCCGAGTTTTTCTGCACTCGACAAGGCCGCACCCAATTGGATGCTTCCGGTGGGCTTCTCGACAACCTTCACCAGCAGATCGACCTGATCCTGGGTGCCCGGCACGTCCTGCGTTTCGATGCTCACGTCGCTGAAGAAACCCAGACGGTCGATGCGATCGCGCGAGAGGCGGATGCGCTCGCCGTCGTACCACGCAGCCTCGAACTGTCGAAACTCGCGCCGGATGACTTCATCGCGCGAGCGCGTGTTGCCAGCGATCTGGATGCGTCGCACATAGGCCCGGCGCGATGGATCGGCATTGAGGACCACCGTCACGCGCTTGTTGGCTCGGTCGAACTCCTGCCGCGCTTCCACACTGGCAAAGGCGAAACCCGCATTGCCGAACGCTTCGGTGAAGGCCTTGGTGGTCTGGGTCACCTGATCGGCGTTGTACGGCTCACCCGCACGGATCGTCACAAGGGCCTTGAATTCGTCTTCCTTGCCCAGGAAATTGCCAGCCAGGCGAACCGCCTGTACCACAAAACGCTCACCCTCGGTGACATTGATCGTGATTGTGATGTCCTGTTTGTCCGGGGAGATGGCCACCTGCGTGGAATCGACACGAAACTCGACGAAGCCACGCGCGAGGTAGTACGAGCGCAGCGTTTCCAGGTCGGCATTGAGCTTGGCTCGCGAGTAGCGATTGGACTTGGTGTACCAGGACAGCCAGCCACCCGAGTCGAGCTCGAAAAGGCCCTGCAGCGTGGCTTCGGAAAACGCCGAGTTGCCGACAAACCGGATCGCGCTGATGCGTGCGGCCTCGCCTTCATAGATGGCAAAACTCAAGTTCACGCGGTTGCGTTCGATCGGCGTGACCGTGGTGACGATCTCGGCCGCAAACAGGCTCCGGTTGACGTATTGCCGACGCAATTCCTGCTCGGCCCGGTCAACCAGCGCCTTGTCGTACGGTCGCCCGTCGACGAGGCCAATGTCGCGCAGGGAACGACGAAGGGTGTCCTTGTCGAACTCCTTCATGCCCGAAAAATCGATTTCGGCCACCGTGGGCCGCTCCTCGACGATGACCACCACGACATCGCCCGACACATCGACGCGCACATCGCTGAACAAGCCCAGGCCGAACAGGGCCCGAATCGCCGCGGCAGCCTTGGCATCGGTGTAGTTCTCGCCCACGCGAATCGGGATGGACGCGAAGACGGTACCCGGCTCGACCCGCTGCAGGCCTTCCACGCGGATGTCGCGCACCGTGAACGGGTCAATCGCCCAGGCCAGCTGGCTGGCCAGCAGCAGCCCGACAAAGACCGCCGCGCCGCGCTGCGGCCGAATAGTTGGTTTGAGTTTCATCAAGATGTGGTGCTGAGGTCGGCAAGTGGCACAGAGGGACCAGCGGCTGCAATCTTCGTGGGTGCAAAGGCTCAGCCGAGCAGCCTTGCAACGTCGTTGTACAACGCAATCGACATGACCACCGCCAACACCGCCACGCCGCCACGCTGCAACCGTTCCAGCCAAGCGTCCGAAACGGCTCGACCCGTCAGACCTTCCCAAAAATAATACATCAGGTGCCCGCCATCGAGTACCGGCAAGGGCAGCAGGTTCAGCACGCCCAGGCTGACGGAGATCAAGGCCAGGAAGGTTACATACTGGGCCAGACCCATCGCGGCCGACTTGCCCGCATAGTCGGCAATCGTGAGGGGGCCGCTGAGGTTGCGCACCGAGGCCTCGCCAATGAGCATGCGCCCGAGCAAGCGCAGCGTCATGATGGAGACGTCCCAGACACGCTCAACGGCGGACAAGGCGCCTTCCAGCGGCCCCTGGCGAACCAGCACCATCGCTGGCGGTGCGCCCACGTAGGCATTGATCCGTGCGATCGAAGAGCCCGCGTCGGTCTTCAGTTCGGGCGTGACGTCCAGCAACATCTGTCGCCCGTCGCGCTCGATGGTCCAGGCCTGCGTGAGCGCGCGCCCATCGCGCACCGATCGCCGAATGATGTCGCGCAGCTCGGCGGCGTCGCCGATCGGGCGCTCACCCACGGACAACACACGGTCGCCGGGTCGCAGCCCGGATCGATCGGCCGGACCGCCGGCAGGCACATCACCCATCACCGGTGCCGACCAGGGCGCGGTCAGACCGATGCGGCGAAACGTCTGGGCGTCGATTTCTCGCGATTCCAGCTGGGACAGGTCAAGCAGATGATCGCGTTCGCGACCGCGATCGCCAGACACCACCGTCAGGCGCACGGTCTGGACGTCCACCGCCGCCTGCGTGAGCAACCAGCGCAGATGATCGAAAGAGCGCACATCGACAGGTTCCGCATCGCCCAGCGACACACGCAACACGCGATCGCCGGGCGCCAATCCCGCCGCTTGCGCCAGGGAGCCAACCGGCGGTTTGGCCAGGATCGGTGCGGGTTCGTCGACACCGACCCAGAACACACCGGCATACAACAACACCGCCAACACCAGGTTGGCCAAGGGCCCGGCAGCCACGATGGCCATGCGCGACCGCAGGGGCTGCCGATTGAAGGCCAGGTGCTGCTCGTGTGGATCGACCGGCGCTTCGCGCTCGTCGAGCATGCGCACATAACCACCCAGGGGTATGGCGGCCAACACGAACTCGGTGTCGCGCCCTGCGACACGCCAGGTGTACAAGGGTTTTCCAAATCCAATCGAAAAGCGCAGCACCTTGACGCCGCAGGCCACGGCCATTCGGTAGTGCCCCCATTCGTGAATGGCGATCAACAGGCCGAGCGCGACCACAAAGGCGACAACGGTCGTCATGCCACGGCCCCCATGCTGCGCATCTGCCCCAAACGCAAGATGGCGCCCTCGGCCACGTCACGCGCGCGGCGATCGATGTCCAGCAAATCATCCAGACCATGCGGCGCACCGATGGGTGTCTTGTCAAGGGTTTCCATGTTCACGGTGTGGATCTGGTCAAAGCGGATGCGGCGCGCCAGAAAGGCCGCCACCGCTACCTCGTTGGACGCATTGAGCACCGCCGTGGTTCCAGGCGCTGCCCGCAAGGCATCCCAGGCCAGCCCCAAACCCGGGAATCGCTGCGCGTCCGGGCTTTCAAAGCTCAAGGCACCCAAGGTGGAGAAATCCAGGCGCGGCGTGCCGTTTTCGATGCGATCCGGCCAGGCCAGGCCATAGGCGATGGGCACGCGCATATCGGGCGTACCCAACTGGGCCACCACCGAAGCATCGCGAAACTGCACCATCGAATGAATGATCTGCTGCGGATGGATGACCACCTCGACCTGCTCGGGCGTGACGTCAAACAAATAGCTGGCCTCGATGACTTCAAGCGCCTTGTTCATCATCGTCGCCGAATCGACCGAGATCTTGCGGCCCATCACCCAATTGGGATGGGCACAGGCTTCATCCGGCGTGACCAGACCCAGGCTTTCAACGGCCCGGGTGCGAAACGGCCCACCGGAGGACGTGAGGATGAGCTTTTCGACGCGGGAAGGCCAACTGGCCCGGTCTTCCGGCAGGCACTGGAAAATGGCCGAGTGCTCGCTGTCGATGGGCAACAGGCGCGCACCGCCCTGCTTCACCGCATCCAGGAACACCTGGGCCCCCACCACCAGGGCCTCCTTGTTGGCCAGCAACAAGCGCTTGCCGGCGCGCGCCGCGGCCAGGCAGGGCGCAAGGCCAGCCGCCCCGACGATGGCCGCCATGACACTGTCTACGCGCTCGTCGGACGCTACGTAATTAATAGCATCATATCCAATCAGGACGCTCGCTGAGAGGTTGTTTTGTTTGATTTTCTCGGCAAGCAGGCGCCCGGAGGCTTCATCGGCCATGGCCGCAAACGTCGGTCGGTGGCGCGCACATTGCGCCAGCATGAGATCGACGTTGCGTGCCGCCGTCAGGGCGAACACCTCGAACCGATCCGGGTGCCGCTCGATGACATCCAGCGTGCTGGTGCCGACCGAACCGGTCGAACCCAGGATCGTGACGCGCTGGCGAACGCCCGCTGTCACGGCTTGGCTCCCACGAAGGCCACCAGACCGACCGCCAGCGGCACGGTCGGTATCAAGGCGTCGATCCGATCGAGCACACCCCCATGACCGGGCAAGAGTCCGCTGCTGTCCTTGACGCCCGCACTGCGCTTGACCAGCGATTCGACCAGATCGCCCACCACACTCAAGCCCGCCAACGCGAACACGGCCAGCAGCATGGCCTGCGGCGACACAGTCCAGAGGCGTGTGTAGAAGCTGGCAGACGCCACTGCCGCGGCGGCGTCGAACTGGATCCAGGCCATGGCCAGCACCAGCACGCCCAGAAAGCCGCCCCAGACACCTTCCCAACTCTTGCCCGGGCTGATGCTGGGCGCCAGGCGCGTGCGGGTGAACTTCAGACCCAAAGCGCGGCCCGCAAAGTAGGCCGCGATGTCAGCCGCCCAGACCAGGGCCAGGACCGAGAGCAGGAAATTGACCGACAGCACCCGTGCCTGGCACACCGCCACCCAGGCAAGCCAAAGGGCGACCAGGCCGCCCAACAGGCGCAGGGGTTTGGCAAGGCGAGACCAGGCCGCCGCGCCGCCGCGCAACAGCCCCGCCCCGATCAGGGCCCACGCCAGACCTGTCGCCAACAACACCGGGGCCCAGTTCCACTGCAGAACGCCCAGCCACCAGGCTGCGACCGCGAACCCGCCACAAGCCACAGCCAGCACCACAGCGGGCGTGCTGGGGACGGCGCTGAGCCGCGCCCATTCCCAACAGGCGGCGCCGATCAGCAGTGTGGCCAGGCACACGAAAGGCGCCGGCGAGGCGATGACCAGGGTGGGAACGATGATGGCCAACAACACCAGGGCCGTGATGACGCGTTGCCGCAGCATGATGGGGGATGGGCCCTGGTTCGGCGCTCAGGCCCGCCGTGCAGCGCGCCCCGCCCTTTCGCTGGTTGTCACCTGATCCGAGGTGCGCCCAAAACGACGCTCTCGTCGCGCGAACTCGGCGAAGGCGCCATCCAGTTCCTGATCATCGAAGTCAGGCCAAAGGCAGTCGGTGAAGTAGAACTCGGAGTAGGCGCACTGCCACAACAGGTAATTGCTGATGCGTTGTTCGCCACCCGTTCGGATGAGCAGGTCGGGGTCGGGCACGTGGGCCAGCGCCATCGCGCCGCTCAGGTTGGCTTCCGTGAATGGCAAGCCTTGCCGCGCGACCCGCTCCGCCGCCTGCACGATGTCCCAACGCCCGCCATAGTTGAAGCAGACGTTGAGCGTCATGCGCGTGTTGTGGGCCGTCTGTTCCTCGGCTTCACGCAGGCCATTGGCCACGCGATCGGACAAGCCTTCGCGCTGCCCGACAAAATGCAGGCGCACGCCATCCTGGCGCAACTGGGGAACTTCGCGACCCAGCGAGAGGGCCAGCAACTCCATCAGGGCGGACACCTCATCGGCAGGTCGCTTCCAGTTTTCGGAGGAGAAAGCAAACACGGTGAGGACAGCCACGCCGCGCTCGCCGCAAGACTTGACCACTCGCCGCAGCGCGTCAACCCCCTGCCGATGCCCCGCGACCCGCGGCAGCAGGCGCTGCGTGGCCCAGCGGCCATTGCCATCCATGACGATGGCGACGTGATGAGGCACCTGAGTCATGGCGCGCTCAAACCGCCATGATGTCTTTTTCCTTCTCGGCGACCATCTGGTCGATCGTGGCGATGTGCCGATCTGTGGCTTTCTGGATCTCGCCTTCTGCCCGCTTCTGATCGTCCTCCGACGCCTGCTTGTCCTTCACCAGCTTCTTGACCGCATCGTTGGCATCGCGCCGCAGATTGCGCACGACCACCCGCGCAGCTTCGCCTTCGGAGCGAACGACCTTGGTCAGTTCGCGACGGCGCTCCTCGGACATCGGCGGCATCGGCACACGAATCAAGTCTCCCATCGAGGCGGGATTCAGACCCAGATCGCTTTCGCGGATTGCCTTTTCGATCTTGGCGCCCATGCCCTTTTCCCAGGGCTGCACGCTGATCGTGCGGGCATCGAGCAGGGACACGTTGGCCACCTGGCTCAAGGGAACCATCGAGCCGTAGTAGTCCACATGAACGGTGTCCAGCAGGGCCGGATTGGCCCGCCCGGTGCGAACCTTCGACAGGTTGTTCTTGAACGCCGCAATCGACTGATCCATGCGGCTTTCAGCGTTCTTCTTGATGTCGGCAATGCTCATGCTGATCGTCTCCTCAGACGTGAACCAGGGTTCCTTCGTCGTCCCCCATCACGACGCGCCGGAGCGCCCCGGGTTTGAAAATTGAAAACACCTTGATGGGCAGTTTCTGGTCGCGGCACAGCGCGAAGGCGGTGGCG
>CAYNWR010000086.1:0-9320 GCA_964400915.1 uncultured Burkholderiaceae bacterium | reverse complement strand
TGCGGGAATAGCTCAGTTGGTAGAGCGCAACCTTGCCAAGGTTGAGGTCGCGAGTTCGAGCCTCGTTTCCCGCTCCAGAATCCACGCAAGGTTTCACACAAACCGACAAGTCAGGGAAGCATGCGCTTCCCTTTTTTGTGATCGGTGAGACGGTGCATGGCGCGGTAGCAAAGCGGTTATGCAGCGGATTGCAAATCCGTTTAGGCCAGTTCGACTCTGGCCCGCGCCTCCAACTTCCCAACCACCTCGACGCATGACACCAGGCGTTCTGGTGCGCGCAAGCAGTCCATGTCATGGCAAATGGCAGTCGTCTGGCGCGGCCTTCCATGACTTGCGCCACAATGGGTTTGCTCTGAGTTGGACCGGTCGGCGCCTCGATGGTGAAATTGGTAGACACAGCGGACTTAAAATCCGCCGCTTTCCCGACGAGGGGGCGTACCGGTTCGATTCCGGTTCGAGGCACCAGCGCCGAGCGCGAAAGAATCAAATGACACGATACAACGCCCCCTATGAGATCCACGTGCATGGCGACGTCGCGGTTCGCCCAGGGGTGAGCTTCGAGCAAATCCAGGACGCCCTGAAACCGCTTTGGCGCTACGCTGGAGCCAAGTCGCTTGCAGACGGGGCCAGCAGCCTGTACGACGAAGAACCAGGCATCCGCTTCGAGGCTGCCGAAAACGTGCTCCAGATGTGCTGGACCGTCAAGGGTGACGACGATTTCCGACAGTCCCTGGATGAGTTGTGCATGAACCTCAACGATTTGTCCCATGCGGGCGCGGCGATCGAGGTCAGCTTCTACGACGCCGAATTCGACGAAGAGGAGGCGGGTGACGACGAGGAGTCTCGGGACGATTTCCTGATGCTCTTCGTGGGACCAACACCTGAAGCGATCATGCAGGTGCAACGCGATCTGCTGGTGCAGGATGTTGTGGGCATCATGGAGCGGCACTTCGATGCATCCGAACTCGGTGACGTGGTCGCTGCGATCGATCGGCTGTTTGGCAAGCGCTTCGACGAACTCACACACTCTCTGGACCTCGGCCGACGCCGAGGCCCGTCGGGCCACGGCGGTGGGCACGGTGGGCGCAAACCGCGTCACCTCCACTGATGCGCTGACGCGCCGGCGAACCTGAAAATGATCCGCCCGGCAGATGCCCTATTGCCCGGTGTGCGCCGACGCGAGCTGTTCGGTTGGGCGATGTACGACTTTGCCAACTCGGGCTACACCACGGTTGTTCTGACCGCAGTGTTTGCAGCGTACTTCGTCGGGGGGGTGGCCAAGGGCGCTCCCTGGGCAACGTTTGCCTGGACGCTTGCCCTGGCCATTTCAAACTTGCTGGTCATGTTGCTGATGCCGGCACTGGGTGCCCTGGGTGATTTGCGGGCCTGCAAGAAGCGCCTGCTGATGCTGACCACAGCAGGTTGTGTGCTGTTCACAGCGGCGCTGGCGCTGGTTGGTCCGGGTGCTGTTGTGCTGGCAATGGCACTCATCGCTTTCTCGAACATGTTCTATGCGTTCGGCGAGTCGCTGAGCGCTTCGTTTTTGCCGGAGCTTGCCAGGCCTGAGGCCTTGGGTCGGGTCAGTGGATGGGGATGGAGCCTGGGATATATCGGCGGAATGTTGGCGCTGGGCCTTAGTCTGGCCTATGTGCTTTCGCCTCAGGGGAAGGCAGCCGGGGCGGACCACTTTGTACCCGTCACCATGTTGATCACCGCTGCAATCTACGGCCTGGCGGCGATCGTCACCTTTGTGCTGCTCAAGGAGCACGCCACACCGCAAGCGGCGGTGGGTGGGTCGGGCCTGGGTGCTGCCTTGGCGCGCCTGCATGCAACGTATCGCGAGGCCAGGCGCTACCAGGACTTCATGTGGCTGCTGGCGGCCGCGATTTTCTATCAGGGCGGTGTTGCTGTAGCCATCGCGTTGGCCGCCATCTACGCCGAGCAGGAGATCGGCTTTGCGCAACAGGAAACCATGGCCCTCATTTTCGTGCTCAACATTGCGGCGGCCATCGGCGCATTTGCATTTGGGCACTGGCAGGACCGCATCGGACACAAGAAGGCCTTGGCGGTGACGCTGCTCGGTTGGATTGCGACCTGCGTGATCGCGGCTGTTTCCACCAGCAAGGGGCAGTTCTGGGTGGCCGCGACCATTGCCGGGATCTGCATGGGATCGAGCCAGTCCGCAGGGCGTGCCCTGGCAGGGCTCTTGTCGCCGGTGGAGCGTTCGGGCGAATTCTTCGCGCTGTGGACATTCGCGACCCGCCTGGCCAGTATCCTCGGGCCGCTTGGTTATGGCCTGCTCGTTTGGCTGGCTGATGGCAACCAGCGGGTGGCCATCGCGTCGACCACCTTGCTGTTTCTTGTGGGACTTGTCCTTCTGCAGCCGTTGCAGGTGGCACGCGGCACGCGGGCTGCCCGCACCGTTGCCTGAGCAACAAAACACGCGTTTGTTGCAAATTTCTCACGATTCTGCCGTGTAGCGAGCGCCAGTTGGGCGCTTCATGCTAGCAAAATGGGAGTGTTCTGGCATTCAGAACTATCATTTCGAATTCAATATGATTTCAGGTTTCCGAAGGCGACAAAACGATGCGGTACGAAGATTCGGTTGAGAAAAGCACAGAATACTTGCGCATGGCGGTGCCTCTGATGGCCAAGCAAGACGCGGCGCTGCATCCGGTCAGCTATGCCGTTTGGTACGAATACGTTGCCCAGCGCTCGCCTGCGGTCCGCGCGTCGGTCGATGAGCATCTGCAGCGCGATGGGCAACTGGACGAAGCCAGCACCTGGGCGATTTTCAAGCAGCACATCGCGGAAATCGACCCGCAGACCGCCCAGCGTGTCACCGACGGCTTCAATCAGATCCTGACGGGGATGGCGGAGTCGGCCGCGCAGGCGGGTGACCAGACCGCGCGCTTTGGTTCGTCATTGGAGCGCCTGTCCAGCGAAATCGCCCAGAACGAACTGCCGCCCCATGCGGCCATGGTTCAGGACGTCTTGTTGCAGACGCGTGCGATGGGGGAGTCGATGAGCAACCTGCAGCAGCGCCTGGAGGAGAGCCAGCGCGAGATCGTTGCGCTGCGCGACGCGGTGCGCAAGGCCCGTCACGAGTCGTTGCTGGACTCGCTCACGGGTCTGGCCAATCGCAGGGCTTTCGATCAACGCATGGCGGCGTATCAGGCCTCGCTGGAAAACGGCGCCGTGGCTCCGGCATGCCTGCTGGTCAGTGACATCGATCATTTCAAGAAGATCAACGACAACTTTGGACACAACTTCGGCGATCAGGTGCTGCGCGCCGTGGCCCAGGTGCTCAAGCAATCGGTCCCGGGCGAAGGCCTGGCCGCGCGAATCGGCGGCGAAGAATTCGCGATCCTGTTGCCCCAGATGCCCGTGGATCGGGCGCACACCCTGGCCGAGCGCATCCGAGAAGCGGTCGCCGGCAGCCGGATCCGGCGCCAGGGCACCGACGAGGTGATCGCGCGGGTGACCATCAGCCTGGGTCTGGCGTTTCACAAGGCCGGTGAAGGTGTCCGCGAGTTTCTCGAGCGCGCAGATGCCGCCTTGTACGCGTCGAAGCACGCGGGGCGCGATCGCGTGACGATCGCAGCCGCTTGACGTTGACTTAGATGCCTTCGAGACGACCCGGCTTGGTCTGAGTCCATTCGTGGGGCGCAGACCAAAGCCGCGCCCATTCGATGAAGTCATCGGCGGGCATGGGCCGCGCAACACCGTAGCCCTGGGCCAGCATGCAACCCATCCGAACCAGCCATTGGCCGTGTTCGACAGTCTCGACCCCTTCGGCGATGACCTTGCGACCGAACGAACGCGCAAGCGCAATGATGCCTTGCACGATGGCCAGATCACCGTGGTCGTCGATCATCCCGCCGACAAAACTTTGATCGACCTTGAGCGTGTCGATGGGCAGGCGCCGCAGGTACGACAGCGACGAGTAGCCCGTGCCGAAATCATCCAGCGCGATGGTGATGCCCAGGCTCGACAGGGCAGAGACGATGTCGGCCACCTTGTCCAGATCGGACAGGGCGCCACTTTCGGTGATTTCAAGCTCGATCTGGCCCGCCCGCACGTGCGGGTTTTGCGCCAGCCGATCACGAACACGCTCGACGAATTCTTGTGCCTGCAGGTGTCGGGCCGAGACGTTGAGCGACAACGGCAGGATCAGGCCTGCCTGGTACCAGCGCCGCAGGACCTCGAAGCCTTCATCGATGACCCAATCGCCAAAGGGCTGTTCGAGGTCTGAGCCCTCGATCTGCGGAAGAAAATGGCCCGGGCCGATGATGCCGCGTTCGGGGTGCTTCCAGCGAACCAGTGCTTCGGCCCCCACCACCTTGCCGGCATGCATGTCGACCTTGGGCTGCACAAACAGGACAAACTCTCGCGCGACCAGGGCGCGGGTGAGGCGATCGAGTTCGCGGTTTCGTTCGTGGCGTTGGCGCGCGTGCCCCGCGTCGAACACGTGGATGCGGTTGCGTCCGGCCTGCTTGGCCTGGTACATCGCCTGATCGGCGTTGCGCAGCAGGGTGTCGGCGTCCGAGGCGTCGTCCGGGTATAGGGTCAGGCCCATGCTGGCCGTCACCGACGCGCGTGCGCTTCCGATGTCGTAGGGCAGGGCGATCTGATGCATGAACCGCTGCAGAATGCCCTCGGCCGCCACTCGCGAGTCCACGTCGGCCAGCAGGATCACGAATTCGTCACCACCCAGGCGTGCGACGGTATCGACGCTGCGCGCGACACCCTTGAGGCGCTTCGCCACCTCGATCAGTACGCGGTCGCCCGCAGCGTGACCGTAGCGATCGTTGATGGGTTTGAAACCATCGAGATCGAGATAGCACACGCCCAGCATGTGCCCCGTTCGATCGGTCTGGGCCGTGGCCTGACGCAGCCTGTCGGCCAGCAACACGCGATTGGGCAGGCCCGTCAACGCGTCGAAATGCGCCAGACGCTCCAGTTCAAGCTGCTGTTCCTGCTGCGCCGTGACATCGCTGGTGACACCGACCATGCGAATGGGTTTGCCCTTGCGCGAGAACTGGACCACCTTGCCGATGTTGCGCACCCAGCGGATTTGACCATCGGGGTCGACGATGCGACGCACCACATTGATGGGCGCGGTTGGATTGCTCAGATAGGCGCGCATGGCCTGGTCGCCAGCCACGACATCATCGGGGTGAACGGTCTTGAGGACCATGTCCATGGTCAGGCTTGTGGCATCGGGGGGCAGCGCACGGTGCACGCGCCAGCGGGCATCGCCCGTCACCTGGCCGGTCTTGATGTTCCAGTCCCAGACGCCCAATTCGGCGACCTCGGCGCACAGCGCCAGCAGCTCGTCGCGTTCGCGCTGCACGAGCTCGGCCCGGCGGGCATCGGTCACGTCGCGCACGACGAACAGCCAACAGGGTATGCCGCGCCAGTCGATGGGCCGCATGGAAAGCTCGGCCAGGCGTTCACTTCCATCCTTGGACCGAAAAGTCATGGGGCGCGCCAGCACCCGCCCGTCGCGCTCGATGGCTTCCGCCAAAAGTTGCCGCTCCTGGGCTGTCGTCAGGCCCAAGGTCACGGCGCTCTGGCCGATGGCCTCCGCACGGGTGTAGCCCAACCAGGCTTCCCAAGCCGCATTGACCTCAAACAAGGTGCCGTCCGATGCCCGCGTGATCCCGGTGGGATCGGGCATCAACTGGAACAGGCGCGCAAAAAGCTCATGTGCTTCCAGCTGCTGCTCAAGGCCTCGCCGTTCCGCGTCGATGTCCTGCATCACGCCGCGCAGGGAAACCACCTTGCCGCCATCGTCCACCACGGGCTCGCCCGTGTCGCGAACCCAACGCAGCTTGCCATCGTCGCGGATGACCTGCATCTCGATCGTCCACGGGCGCTTGTCACGCAGGGCTGCGCGCCAGCACTGTCGCAGCTCGTCTCGAAAGGACACCGCCACATAGGTGTCGATGTACGGTGTCTCGGGCATTCCCCTGGCTGGGTCGCGGCCATGAATGCGGTAGCAGATATCCGACCAGTAGCTGAGTTTCCGTTGCGCTGAGAATTCCCATGGGCCGATCGTGGCAATGCGGCAGGCCGCGTTCAGCAAGGCGTTGCTGGTCTCCAGCTTCTTTCGTGCCTCGACCTCTGCATGGATTTCCTGAAACAGGAACAACATGCATTCGACGCCATTGAGGAGAACAACCCGAGCGGAAAAGAGACCGTGCACCGCGCCACCAGCGCGTGTGCCAAAGCTCATCGGTTGGCGCCGGACACGCCCCTTGAGCTTGAGGGTCTGCAGAAAGGCCTGCCGCTCGGCCGACTGGCCCCAGATCGGGAATTCGTGAGCTGCATGGCCGATCAACTCGTCCCGAGCGAAGCCGCTGAGGGTGCACATGGCGGCGTTGACCTCAATGTATCGCCCGTCGCTCAGCGAAGAAATGCCAGCCGCGTCGGGCAGCAACTGCAGCACGCCGGCGATGGCCTGGGCAGGGACATCGATGACAGCGACACCATCGCCAGGAAAATCAAAGTGGAAATCAGAGTTGACCACTTCGATGCCATGACCGATGGGTTGGGTCATGGCTCAGTCGGTCGCCTTGAGCGCTCGGACGATGTCGGCGCGGGCCTGTTGGCGCGATGTGTCGCGCCGATCCAGGTGACGGCCTGCCTTGCGCGCACGCGCGGGCACCACAAGCGGGTTGCGCGGTTGGCTGCGCTCGAGGCGCACTTGGGACTGCCGCCGGATGTTCACGCGGCGCAGTTTATGCCGGTTTTCTCCCACCGATGAGTCCGCTGGACAAAGCGGTTCCCATCAAGATGACCGCGCCCCACACGAGCATCGACCTTGTCAGGGCCTCATCCAGCCACAAAACGCCATACAGACTGGCGAACACAGGAATGACAAACGTGACGCTCAGCGCGCGCGCCGGCCCCAGGCGCTCAATCAGCCGGAAGTACAGGACATAGGCGGTGCCTGTGCACAGCACACCCAGCGCGAGGATGGCCAGGCCGGCTTGCCAGCCGGGCGCCACCGAGGGCCACGTCCAGAGGGTGGGCAGCACCAGCGCGATGCTGGCGCCGGCTTGACTGCCCGCAGCAACCGCCAGCGATGGCATTGCCACCACATAGCGCTTGGTGGCGGTGGCGGCCAGCGCATAACAAAGCGTGGCCAGCAGGCAGGCCAGGACGGCCCACCCCGGCGCGATCCCGCTGCTGTCGGGTGTGAAGCTGGCTTTGTCCGAAGCCAGCATGGCCACGCCCCAGAAGCCGATCGCCAGCCCCACGGCGCGCGCACCACTCGGGCGATCGGACAACCAGGCCCAGGCCACCAATGCCGCGAAGAGGGGCACCGTCGCGTTGAGGATCGCCAGGAGACCCGTTGACAGCGCCTGCGAGGCAAAGGAGAACAGCACAAAGGGAATCGCGGAATTGAGCGTACCGATGGAAAACACCAAGGGCGCCTGGGCCCGCAAGGCTGGCCATTGACCTCGCCACACCACCAGCGGCAGCAGGAACAAGCTTGCGACGATCACCCGCAAGCCGGCCGTGGGCAACACGCCGAAATCGACGACCCCAATGCGCATGAAAAGAAACGAGGCGCCCCAGATGGCGGCCAACAGCACAAAATCCACATAGGAAGCGGGCGAAGGGGATCGGGGGAGGTTCAAGCCTGGCTTTCAAGTTCGAGCAGTGCGGCTTTGCGCTCGACACCACCCGCATAGCCCGTGAGCGTGCCCCCAGCACCCAGGACGCGGTGACAGGGAACCACAATGCTGATGGGGTTGCGTCCAACGGCCGCTCCGACCGCCCGCGCGGCACCAGGATGCCCGCTGGTTTCGGCCAACTGCCCATAGCTGAGCCGGGCCCCAAAGGGGATGTCCATCAACGAGCGCCAGACCTCACGCTGAAACGCCGTCCCGGCGCTGAGGTCCAGTTCGAGGTCGAAGTTGTGGCGCATCCCCCGAAAGTACTCGATCAGTTGATGGCTTGCCTGGCGCAGCCGTTCGTGGCGTGGGTCCGCAAGGGGCCAGGCCGTCACGTCCGGATGGTGCTTCTGTCGCTCGAACCAGGCACCGCACAAGCCGTCGGGCGTGGCGGCCAAGGTCATGGGCCCCAGGGGCGTTTGAAGGCTGCTGCGAACGATCATGGGAGACACTTTCTTGACAAATTGGCCAATAGCGAGCGCTGATTCTGGTTTCATTGCTATGCTTTTTGATGATCTGGTGATGTTCGATCGCCTGCCTGCCACAGGCGCAGCACCGCGTAACTGCGCCAAGGCCGCCAACGCCCCGATGCTTCGAGTGCTTCGCGCGCCGCCTGCGCGGCACTGCGACCCTTGCGCACCCCCAAGGCCTGTTGGACCGCGACGTCTCCGGCGGGAAAGGCGTCGGGCCAACGCAAGGCGCGCATCGCGATGTACTGGGCCGTCCAGGGCCCGATACCGGGCAGGGCCTGCAAGGCCGCGGTTGTGGCCTGCACTTCGGCCCCGGGATGCAGGGCCAGCTCACCGCTGCTGACGGCCGTGGCCAAGGCCTGGATGGCCTGCTGCCGCTGGCGCACGATGCCCATTTGTCCCAACTCGTCGGCATCGGCGTGCGCCAGCACGGCTGGTGGTGGAAACAGATGGGTCAGCTCGGCCATCGGCGTCTGGATCGGTTCGCCAAAGCGCTGCACCAGGCGCTGCGCCAGGGTGCGCGCAGCCGCCACGGTGATCTGCTGGCCCAATATCGCTCGCACCGCGAGTTCGTAGGCATCCATGGAGCCCGGCACGCGCAACCCGTCCTGCTGCGCAAAATCAGCGTGCAAGGCGGCATTGATGGCACTGGGGTCCGCGTCCAGATCGAAGGTGGCGCGCACACGGCGGATCAGCAAGGGCAGTGCACGCATCAGCGCGTCCGACACGTGAAGCACCAACTGATGGCGCGCCAGGTCGAATTCGACGGCCAGCCAGCCCTTCGCGGCCTGTCCGCCGTGATCGATCTGCAAGGTGCGAGCGAGGCGCAAGGTCGCGCCGTCGGGGCAAACCCATTCGACCCCTGCCAGGCGGCGTGCGTGAAAGAAGGCCAGCATGGCGGCCGCGTCGTAGGGCGGGCGATAGCCCAGGCGTATGGCGCGATGACCCGGCGCGCGGTCAACGGTGTTGCCGGCATCCGGGGCGTCGGCCGTGGGGTGGCCGCCTGCGCGCCGCAGACCGGCACGTCGCGATCCATCCCGCCGTGTGCCCTCACGCCGTGTTCCCTCTCGCCGGAGTTGGGATGGACTGAGCCGGTAGTGCTCCACAAAAGCGGCATTGAAGCGGCGCAGGCTGGCAAAGCCACTGGCCGCGGCAATGTCGG
>CAYNWR010000085.1:0-9369 GCA_964400915.1 uncultured Burkholderiaceae bacterium | reverse complement strand
CTCGGTCGCCGCATCGAAGGCCCGTTTGGCAGCTTTCACCTGCGCGAGGACAGCAGCAAGCCCATGGTCCTGCTGGCATCCGGTACCGGGTTTGCGCCGATCAAGGCGATCATCGAGCACATGGCCTTCAAGGGCATCGAGCGCCCCGCCGTCTTGTATTGGGGCGGACGCCGACCGGCCGATTTGTACCTGGACACCTGGGTGCGGGAGCGGGCGGCCCAGATGCCGAATCTGCGCTACATACCCGTGGTGTCGGACGCCACGCCCGAGGACGCCTGGACAGGCCGCACGGGTTTCGTGCATCGGGCGGTGCTGCAAGACCACCCGGATCTGTCCGGACATCAGGTGTACGCCTGCGGCGCGCCGATCGTCGTGGACTCGGCGCGCCGTGATTTCAGCGCGCAGGGGGGTTTGCCGCCGGATGAGTTCTTTGCCGACTCGTTCACGTCCGAGCGCGACAAGCAGGCAAGCGCCTGACAGCCAATTACTATATTTTGTATAGCATTTTCTTTTGATTTGACGCTCGCCCGCGGCCGATTTGGCCCCGGGTCATGACGCCGGGGCGGTGTGCTGGCGGTCGTGTTTCTGCTTCTTGATGCGTCGGCTGGCATCGTTTTGTGATGCATGCAGGGCGCGGCGCTCATCCTTGGTCACGACACCATCGGCCTTGGCCGCGGCCTTCTGGCTGGCGATCTGATCCTGCTTGGCCTGCATGCGGCCTGCCTCCTTGGGCGTCAACTCACCCGAAGCCACACCTTGGTTGATGCGAGCCTGCTGGCGCGCCTGGCGCGCATCGACCTTGGGGGTCGCGGCGGGATCGACAGGGGCCTGGGCCAGGGCACTGGCGGCCCCTCCCAAGACGAAGGTGGCAAGAAGGGTGGCACGAAACGTGGACATGACTTTTCTCCTGATGAAGGTTGCTGGCCAGCGATGGCTTGCCTTGCCCCACTTCAACGCGGCCCAGGCGCGCTGCGGTGACCGGCCTTGTGCAATGTTTTGTAAATCGCCGGCTGGGCTGTGATGTCCTGCACAATCGCAAGGCTTCACTCCCGATGGACCCATCATGAAACGTCGACTTGTCCTCCTTGCGGCCGCCGGCAGTGGCTTGGCCGCCCCTGTCTTGTCGCAAACCCGGGTGACGCGACTCGTGGTGCCATACGCCGCAGGTGGCCCGATTGATGTCACGGCTCGCCTGCTGGCCGAGGCGGTGCGCGACCGGCTGGGACAGGTGGTGGTGGACAACAAGCCCGGCGCTGGTGGCAACATCGGCGCCGATATCGTGGCCAAGGCGGCCCCCGATGGGGTGACCATCGGTATCGCCGCCACGGCCACCCACGCCGTCAACCCCTGGCTGTATGCGCGCATGCCATATGACCCCATCAAGGATTTTGCGCCGATCACGCAGATCCTGCGGGTGCCCAATGTGCTGGTGATGAATGCCGATACGGCGGCACGCCTGCGCATCAACAGCGTGGGCGATCTGATCCGCTATGCCAAGGCCAACCCCGCCAAACTCAACTACGGCAGCGGAGGCAATGGCAGCGCTGGCCATCTGGCCGGCGAGATGTTCAAGAAGGAAGCAGGGATCTTTGCGGTCCACATCCCCTACAACGGCGGCAACCCCGCGCAATTGGCCCTGTTGTCCGGGCAGGTCGATTTCAATTTCGACAACCTCGCCACCGCCGCACCCAACATCCGATCGGGCAAGATCAAGGCCCTGGCCGTGACCACGCAACGGCCGTCCCCTGCCCTGCCCGAGGTGCCCACCATCGCAGCCGCCCTGCCCAATTTCTCCATCGACACGTGGTGGGGGCTGGTCGCGCCTGCGGCAACCCCACGCGATGTCGTGATGCGCTTGAACCAGGCCTTTGTGGCTGCCTTGCAGGCGCCGGAGACTCGGGTGCGCTTTGCCACCCTGATGGCCGAGCCCGTACCGACCACGCCGGAGGATTTTGGCAACCTGATCCGGGGGGAGCTGGCCAAGTACGGTCCCGTCGTGAAGGCAACCGGCGCAAAGGTGGACTGAAGCAGCGCAGCGTGCCCGGGCCGCCCGCCCCTGCCCATGCAGCAACAACCGGACACGACCCGTCGGGGCCCCAAACACCTGGTGGAACGAATCACCTTGCAAGTTCGCGTCAAGCCGGGTGCCCGTGCCTCGCAATTGATCGAGCAAACCGATGGCACCTGGTTGGCGCAGGTCAAGGCCATGCCAGTGGACGGCAAGGCCAATGCCGAACTGATCGAGCTGGTCGCACGCCACCATGGCGTGGCCCGCTCGCGTGTCGTGATCAAGTCGGGCGCCAGCGGTCGGCACAAATGGGTTCAGATCCTCAATTGAAGACGAGTCGCACTTCGTTGCACCCGTTGTCGCGCCGGTAGCTGCGCTCGCTGGGCAAATCGGCGGCCAGCAGCCTGCCCAGCCCCACGCGTTCGCTGGTGGTCCGCGGCCCCGAGAGCTGGTCACGCACCTTCGACAAGGCCGCGAACGGATCGAAGGCGCGAAAGCTGTCGCGCAGCACGACCTCGAGTCGGTCACCGGCCAGATCGACGCTCATCGTGATTTCAGCCCAAGGATCGTCACCCGCGTCGCCATAGGTGAGCGTGTTCACGATCAACTCCTCCACAACCACCTGTGCCCGCCCCGTTCGATCCGCACCAGCTCCGGCCGCAGACTTCTCCAGGCAGGCCAGCATGGGGCGCACCGAACCGATGCGGGCAGGGAAACGGTATAAAGTCCGGCTGCTTGTGGCCACGATGGGTGCATTAGCGCTTGTTCGCCGCCATTTTGCAAGAAGCTCTGGAGGGGTACACACCATGAACAATTCGACGCTCGGATGGCTGCACCGGGGCCGCGCCCGGGCCTTGCCTTCACCCCAGGGCTTTCGGCAGGCCACTGGCCGGCGGATCGCGGTTCGTCTGGCGCTGGTGTCGGCGTGCCTGACGGCGTGGGCACCCATGGCCACCGCCCAGCAGGACGGCACGCCAGCGGGCACCATCAAGACGCTGAAGGGCCAGGTCAGCGTGACGCGCAACGGCCAGGCAAGCCCGGCGACGGCCGGCATGGGTGTTCTCGCACACGATGTGATCCGCACCGGCGCTGACAGCAGTGTGGGCATCACCTTGCGCGATCAGACGCTGCTGTCGGCCGGTCCCCAATCCACGATCGACCTGCGGCAATTTCAGTTCGACAGCACCACCCAGACCGGTGCCATCGATGCGCATGTCCGCCGTGGAAGCCTGGCGGTCGTGTCGGGCAGCATCGCTCGCCACAGCCCACAATCCGTGCGATTCTCGACGCCCGCCATGACCTTGGGTGTGCGCGGAACCGAGTTCATCGTGGATGCCGGCGATCGGCCCGACTAGGCGCGGAAGATGGAAGCACTGGCATTCCTCCTGATGGCGGTCTCGGCGTTTCTCCTCACCCGGCCACCCGAAACACCAGCACCACCGCCGGCACCCGTCGTCGCCGCACCAGAAGCCCAACCCAGCGCAGCGCCGCCGCCCGACCGCGTGATTCTGCTCGCCGGAGCGGACGGCAAGGTGGGCGCGGTGGAGGTTCGGTCGCTCGCGCAACCCGACCGTCCACTGCTGTTGTCCGTCGCGGGTGCCGCCGCCCGCATCGACACGGGCGGCGCCGTGGTGGCCGCGGCGCCCGACACCACCGACCCGCGCCAGCGCTACGCCAGCACCCTCGCCGCGATCCCCAAGGCACCGATGTCGTTCACGATCCAGTTCGAGACCGGCTCCGCAACCCAGTTTGCACAGGGTTCGCGCCAGGAACTGGACCAGCTTCGCCGGGCCCTGGCCGACTACCCCGCGCCAGAAATCACCGTCATCGGGCACACCGATCGTGTGGGCAGCGTGAGCTTCAACGACGCCCTGTCGCTGCGGCGCGCGCACACCATCCGGCAGTACCTGGAGGATCTGGGCATTCGCGCGCTGCGCATGGATGTCGCCGGGCGTGGCGAACGCGAGCCGCTGGTGCCAACAGCGGACGAAGTGGCCGAGCCACGCAACCGGCGGGTGGAAATCAACCTGCGCTGAACGCGCCTGGGCCGTGCCACTGGAGCACGAGCAAGGTCAAGTCGTCAGCCCACTCCGAACTGCCCGCAAACGCCTCGACGTCGTTGCACAGGTGCTCGAGCACCTGGGCCATGCGCTGTCCCTTGGCGCCATGCCGAACCAGGCTGTCACCCAGACGTTGCACACCATAGGGCACGCCGTCCCCGGAGGTTGCTTCGGTGATCCCGTCGCTGAACAGGCACAGCATGTCGCCCGGCGCCAGCGTGGTCTCGAAGGAACGATAGGGGTAGTCGTCGACAAAACACAGCGGCGGGCCGCTGGCGCTGGATCCGTCCGTGCCGCCGACACGCTGCAAGCTGCCATCGGCGCGGCGCAGCAGGGGCGGCTCGTGGCCGGCATTCACCAGAGTCAAACGGCCCCGCTGCAGGTCAAGCACACACAGAACCAGGGTGACAAACATCCATTCGCTGTTTTCGCGCGCCAGGTCGCGGTTGAGCGAATCCATCACGGCCTGGGGCCCCTCGTGGGAGCGCAGTGCAAAGCTCTTGCACAAGGTTCGCGTCATCGTCATGAAGATGCTGGCTGGCACCCCCTTGCCCGAAACGTCACCCACCAGGAAGCACAGGCTTCGCCCCTCGTCGATGGGAAAGAAATCGTAGAGGTCGCCACCGACCTCGCGGGCCGGTTGCACCAAAGCCGCGACATCGAAACGCGACTCGCCTTCGAGCACGCGCCTTGCGTCCGGCAAGGCGCCCTGCTGGATGCGACGCGCTGCCTCGAGTTCACCCGCGACGCGGGCGGCCGCTTCGCGCAGTTGTTCGCGTTCACCGGCCAGGCGCACGTTGGTCGATTCGATCTCCAACATGCCGCTTGACGCCAGGCTGGCAGCGACGAGAGCCCACAAACCCACGATGCCCAATGGATCCGCCAGAAGCCGCGCGTTCAGAAACAAAAGCGGCCCTGCAAGCGCGACCCCGGCACAGGTGAAAAAGACCAACCACCCCCAGCGAATTCGCCGGCGTCCCATGCGCGCATCGTGTGCCTTGGGGATGCCCCAGATCATCAGGGCCGCGCCCACGGCCAGCAGACCCAGTTCGGCCCAACGCAACCACCAGGGACGCTCCAGCCATTGCCTGGCCAGCAGGCTCTCCAGCACCTGCGCCTGGATCTCGATCCCCGGGATCAGGTCGCCCCGGGCGGTGGCACGCATGTCGGTCAGTCCCGAACCGGTCAGCCCCACCAGCACCAGGCGCCCGGACAGTTCGCCCAGGTCGGGCGCGCTCCCGCCCAGCAAGGCCCCCGCCGACAGGCGGTGAAGCGGCGCCGAGGCGGGATCGGCCTCTCGCGCGAAGTGCAGCCAGATCTCGCCATTGGGTTGGGTGGGCACCAACAGGTCGGCGACCTCGACGGCGCGCACGCCACGCTCGTCGGCATGGGCGGTGATCGCCGCGGCGCCACTGGCCACCCGCAGGAGCTCCATGGTCAGTGAAGGCGCCAGCTGACCCGCGACCCCCGCAACCAGGGGAATGCGACGCACCACCACATCGCGCGCCCCCAGGGACAAGACCCCTTGTCCCTGGGCGGCGGCCTGAAACAGCGGCAGGCTGGCCAGCGCGTAGGGAAACGGTCGAACGCGCGTCAGGACGTCGGCCGCGCGATCGGATTGGATCGGACGCAGTCGAACACCAGCCTTGGTGGCCATGGTTTCATAGTCGAAACCGGCAATCCCCAGCACGCTGGGGGCGCCACGCAAGGCATTGGCCAGCAATTCATCGTGGTCAGGCAAGGCGCTCAAGGCATGGGCCAGATCAGGTTGTGCCGCGGTCAAGCGCCTGGCCACCTGGACCGGTGAGGTCTGATCGGGCTCGGGCATGTAAAGGTCAAGCCCGATGGCCGCTGGCTGCGCTCGCGCCAGGACATCCACCAGGGCTGCAAGCTGCGAACGCGGCCACGGCCATTGCCCGACAGCGTTCAGGCTGGCTTCGTCGATTTCAACCAGCACCACCGGCTGGTTGACCCGTCGACGCGGCCACAGGTGCTGATAGGCGTCGAACATCCATTGCCGGAACGCAGCCGCCGGAGCAGCAGCCCATTGCAGCACTTGAGGGGTGCCCGGGGTGTCGATTTCGTCGGCCCACCAGTAGGGCACCGCCAACGCGACCGCCAGGACGGCCGCGAGGGCTCGGCCGCGCCGGAAGACAAACGCACCCTGCAGGGCACGCAGGAATCCCCGCATCAAAGCTCGATCTCGAGTCCGTCCCAGGCGGTGAGCACTTCCAACACATGCCCATCGACGCCGTCGCGCGTGATTTCCTCGAAACGCCGGGTCTCGCGCAGCACCTGGGCGATGCGGGCATCGTCGAAGGAGGGTTCGTGATGGAACATCACCAGGCGTTTGGCGTGGGCGGCCTGGCACAGCTCCACGCCCATGATGTTGCTGCTGTGCCCCCAGTCCGCCTTCACGGAGATCGCATCGGCCAGCGAATACATCGCATCGAAGACCACGGCGTCGGCGCCCTGAAAGAACTCGATGAACAATTCGCGTTCCGACAGATCCTCCACCCGATGCTCGGAATCGGTGCTGTAGACAGCCACCTTGCCGGCACGCTCGAAACGCCAGCCATAGGATCCACCGGCATGTCGCTGGCGCAGCGCACGAACGCGCATCCCGGCGATTTCATAGTCGCGTTCGGCCTCCAGCACGCGAAATTCAATCGTTGCGGCAAGCTGCTCGAACCCCACCGGGAATGACGGTGCACCTTGCTGCCGCCGCATGGCCAATTCACCACCCGGGTGGCAGGTGTACATGATGATCCGATTGCCCGGGATGTACACCGGTGTGAAGAACGGGAACCCCATGATGTGGTCCCAATGAAAATGGGACATGAACACGTGGTAGGTCTGCGGCTTCGCCGGGCCAAAGCGCCCCAGCATGTTCTCGGCCAGCGGCCTCGCCCCACTGCCCATGTCGAGAATGATGTGGTCACCGCCGTCGTGCTCGATCTGCACGCAGCTTGAATGGCCGCCGTAAGTGCCGCGTTGCTCGAACGGCAGCCCATCGACAAAGCGCTCGACCGCTGGCAAGTCGCTGGTGTCCAGCCCCCTGGATTGCTGGAGCACCTGGATCAGGCGCGACCGCAGTTGCGACGCCACCATCGATACCGGTATCGACCCTCGGGTTCCCCAGAAGCGTAGCTTCATCTCGCAGCCTCCTGCCTGCCCGGCGCTCACACGGCCATGGCCGTCACCGCTGCGTCCACGGTGTCGAAGCGACCGAAATAGATGTCAAAGCGCGTGACCGTGAACACCTCGGCAACCAGCGCGGTCAGGGCCGCCACTGCCATTTTTCCTTCTCGTTCGCGGGCGCGTTTTGCAGCCGCCCAGAGCACACGCAGACCGGCGCTGCTGATGTAGCTCATCGCACCCAGATCGAACACGATGGCCGGCGTCTGTCCGGAACCGCCCCCGCAGTCATCGATCAAGGGCGCCAGGCCGCTCTCGAAATCGGCTGCGCTCAAGTGATCCACACGGCCAGCCACCGCGATCACGCGCACACGACCGATCATGTGAGTTGAGATTTCGATGGACATGGGTACCAAGGGTCAGTGGTCACAACGTGGCCCGGCTCAGTATAGCGATGCACCCGATCTGCGCGGGATGCAGCACAAGCACGCCGGCCGGGTTCGCCCGATCGTGCTTGCGGCGTGTGGGGGGGCGGCGCCATCTTGGGTATGAACGCAGTCCCATGTTGGGCCCGGTTGCCTTCGCCCGGGCAGGGCTGGGAAGGGCGGAAACCGGCTTCTTCGCGGTGATTTCGAACGAAATTGGCCGGTAGCGAGCGTCGATCGGTCACAGTTCGCTATTGTTTTTGAGTTGCACTCACATCGACAGCAACACCTGCTCCCGCACGAGCCTCTGTCCCCGCTTTCCCTTTCCCCAAGCCCGACTTCCCTACACGGCGCAGGGGTGGGTGGCGGACCTGGCCCGACGGCGCCTCAGTCAATCAGGCAGCGTCGCCCAGGTAGGCCGCGCGCACCTTGGGATCGGTGAGCAGTTCGCGCGCGACACCGGACATGGTGATCAGGCCGGATTCCATCACGTAGGCCCGGTCCGCAATCGACAACGCGCGGCTGGCATTTTGCTCGACCAGCAGCAGGGTGACCCCCTGGGCATGAACATCGCGCACCACCTCGAACACCTTGTCCACCATGATCGGCGACAAGCCCATCGACGGCTCATCGAGCAACAGCACCTTGGGCGCACTCATCAGGGCACGGCCCATGGCCAACATTTGTTGCTCGCCACCGGACATGGTCCCGGCCAGCTGATCCTTGCGTTCCTTCAGTCGCGGAAAGATGCCGAACACGCGCTCGACGTCGGCTGCGATGCCCGCCTTGTCCTTGCGCACGTAGGCACCCATCAGCAGGTTTTCGGTGATGGTCATGCGGGTGAACACCCCGCGACCCTCGGGCACCATGGCAAGGCCCTGGGTCACGAGATCCCACGGCCCCTGCCCGCGGATGTTGCGTCCGACGTAGGTGATTTCGCCCGCCGCCGGGGTCAGGATCCCCGTGATGGCCTTCATCGTCGTGGTCTTGCCGGCACCGTTGGAGCCGATCAGTGTGACCAGTTCGCCTTCACGCACCTCGAAATCGACACCCTTGACGGCCTGGATGCCGCCGTAGGCCACCTTCAGGCCGGCCACATGGAGCAGCACAGGCTTGTTGTTGCTGGGGTTCGAATTCATGTCAATGCCCTCCGCCGGTGCCCAGGTAGGCCTCGATCACCTTCTCGTTCTTCTGGACATCAGCGGGGGTGCCCTCTGCGATCTGCTTGCCGTAATCCAGCACCGTGACGCGGTCGCACAAGCCCATCACCAGCTTCACATCGTGCTCGATCAGCAGGATCGTGCGGTTGTCCCGACGAATGCGGTCGATGAGTTCGCGCAGCTGAACTTTCTCCGTGGCGTTCATTCCCGCCGCGGGTTCGTCCAGGGCAATCAGTTGCGGATCGGTTGCCAGGGCCCGGGCAATTTCCAGGCGCCGCTGATCGCCGTACGACAGGGTGCGTGCCTTGTACTCGCTGTAGCCACCGATGCCCACGTACTCCAGCAGCTCCTGGGCGCGCGCGGCAATGGCGGCCTCTTCGGCCTTGAAACCAGCCGTGCGAAAAATGGCACCCATCAGGCCCGAGCCGGTGCGCACATGACGCCCCACCATGACGTTTTCCAGGGCCGTCATCTCGGGAAACAGGCGGATGTTCTGGAAGGTGCGGGCAATGCCGGCCTTGGCCACCAGGTGCACGGCCGTCGGCTGGTAGGCCTTGCCCGCCAGCTCGAAGCTGCCA
>CAYNWR010000084.1:0-9409 GCA_964400915.1 uncultured Burkholderiaceae bacterium | reverse complement strand
AGCCGTAGTTCCAGCCGTCGAAGTGGTGCGCGAAATCGCTCAGCGCCACGCGCCGGTTCCAGTCGCCCTGCGTCCAGCCGCCGGCGTTGTCCACGGTGATTTCGGCGATCCAGTTGATGGTGGCCAGCCCGGTGGCAGCGTCCACCGGCGAGATGGGGTAGAGCACCACCCGGTGGCGCAGGCTGCCCAGGCCCACAAAGCTCGAGCCCGAGCGGATGGGCACACCGGGTGTGGTGCCGCGCCACATGATCGCACCGCCCCACTGGATGGGCGCTTGATCGGGGTACATCTGCGCGCGGATGGCCGAGTGCAGACCGTCGCAGCCCACGAGCAGGCTGCCGGCCACCTCGTGGCGCTGGCCATCGGCCGATTCGACGAAGGCCGTGACGCCGTCGGCGCCCTGACGCCAGCCGCTCAAACGCTGCCCCAGGCGCACGGCTTGCGCCCCCAGCCGCTGCACCACCGTTTGATACAGCAGCATCTGCAGCTTGCCGCGGTGCACCGCGTATTGCGGCCAGCGATAGCCGGCCAGCAGGCCGCGCGGTTCGGAATAGACATCGTTGCCATTGCGTCCCACCAGCGCCCATTCGCGCGCCTGGATGCCGATGCCATCGAGCAGGTGGCTGGTGATGCCCAGGTCGTACAGCTCGCGCACGGCATTGGGCTGCAGGTTGATGCCCACGCCCAGTGGCTGCAGTTCGGGCACGGATTCGAAAACCAGGCAGGGCACACCGATCTGGTGCAGCGTGAGGGCCAGGCTCATGCCGGCGATGCCGCCGCCGGCGATCAGGACGGGCGGGCGGGTGGGGTTGGACGGGGACGGGGACTCAAGGCTCATGGAGGGATATTTTCCATGACGCCCGGCCGCGTCGTTGGGTGTTGGTACGCCTGGGGCTCTCGTCGATTCAATGCGCCTTGAATCGACCGGCATACACCCGGCTCACCGCCACACGCTCGGACCGTCCGCGCAGACTCAGGTGCAGGCGACCGGATTCGTCGCGCGTGGCCATCTCGATGACATCGGCCCGCACAAGGGTGGAGCGGTGCACCTGCCACCAGACGGAGGCATCGAGCTGGTCGATCAATTCCTTGAGCGGGGTGCGGATGAGGTACTCCCGTTCGCGGGTGAGCACCCGGACGTATTTGTCGGCGGCCTCGAAATAGACCACCTCGGCGATGGGCACCATGTGCAGGCTGTTGCCCACGCTGGCTTGCAGCACGGTGAGGGGCGCCGCGTGGCCGCGCATGGATACGCCGGCACGGTCGTCCGTGCCCGATACAGCGGCGGCGGTGGCGCGTGGCTCCAGCAGGTGGCGCAGGCGCTCCAGCAAGGCGTCGAAAGGCGCGCCGGGCATCGAGGGGTCGGACCCTGAAATCGCACCCGGACCCTGGGGTCCGACGCGTTGCGCCAACACAGCTTGGAGGCGCCGCACGGTGCGCTCCAGGCGTTCAGGCGTGACGGGCTTGAGCAGGTAATCCAGGGCCTGTGCCTCGAAGGCGGCCACCGCGTATTCGTCGTAGGCGGTGACGAAGACGAGCAGCGGAAACGGGCGTTCCGGCACCTCGTCGGGCCAGCGATCGGCCAGTTCGGCCGCCGCCTCCAGGCCGGTTTGACCGGGCATGCGGATGTCCAGAAACAGGATGTCCGGCCGCTCGGCCAGGGCGGTGTTGACCGCGCTGACGCCATCGCCCACCTGCGCAGCCACCACGAGCTCGGGCCAGGCCCGGCGCAGTTCGGCCACCAGCACCTGGGCCAGCAGCGGCTCGTCTTCGGCGATCAGCGCGCGCGCGGCCGTCATGGGCCTGGCGCGCCGGCAGGTGGTGAAGGTGGCAGGGGCGGCAGGGGCAATCGCACGCGCGCGTGTGTGCCCCCTTCCGGGCGCGGCTCCAGCTGCACCGACGCCGCATCGCCATACAGCGTGGCCAGGCGCTCGCGCACCTGTTCCAGGCCAAATCCACCGCCCCCTGCGCCATCGCGCGGCGCCGGCGCAGCGCCCAGGCCCACACCGGAGTCGGTCACTTCCAGCAGCAGGAACCTGCCCTGGGCCTGGGCATTGATCTGCACAAAGCCACTGCCGATCTTGGGTTCCAGCCCATGGCGGATGGCGTTTTCGACCAGCGGTTGCAGCACCAGCGTGGGCACCGGGACATTGGCCAGATCATCGGGCAGATCGAAGCGCACCTGCAGGCGCGCACCCATGCGCACGGCCATCAGGGCCAGGTAGTCGCGAAGGCGTGCAAACTCGGCGCCTAGCGGGTGCATGGTGGTGCGCGAGGCCCCCAGCGTGGCGCGCAGGAAGTCGTTGAGTCGATCCAGCATGGCCTGGGCCTGGGGTGGGTCCACACCAATGAGCGCGCGCAGGTTGGCCAGGGTGTTGAACAGCATGTGCGGCTCCAGCTGCGACTCCAGCAGCTTGAGTCGCGCCTCGTTGGCGTGGCGCTGCACCTCGCCCATCTTGCGTTCGAGGTAGGCGCTCTTGCTTCGGCTGTAGAAGTAGAACGTGCCCACGGTGCCGGCCAGCAGCGTGATGATGACTGCGTTGCGCAACTCCACCGCCGGGTCTGGCGGGGCAAATCCGTCGTAGAAGCCCATGCGCCGGCACACCTGGTCGGCCATCACGCGGCCGATGCCGAAACCGCAGGCAATGCCCGTGGCGGTGAGCGCGATGCCTTGCCAGCCCTGGGGCCAGCCGGTCTCGCGGGCGGACGGGATGATCTCGCGGCCCAAGTCGATCACGGCCCAGATGATGACCCCGATGAACAGCGAATACGTGACCAGCGATGCGTAGGGCCGATCGGGTGTGAACGCGTACTGCACCGTGGCGATCACAAGGCTGAAGGCCAACACCTCCAGCAGGTGCTGCAGCTTGGCGATTCGATCGACAGCCACCGGGTCAGGGGCGCTGGCTGCGCCGGATCCGTTCGCGTTCGCGCTCCACCAGGGATTCGCGCCACGACGAGCCCTGGCCCAGCAGAAACACGGCGGCGCCATGCAGCAGCAGGCCCAGGCCCCAGCCAAGCGAGGGCGCCCACACCCAGGGCCTGCGCGACCAGCCCTGCGATGCCGCTACAAACCAGGCGGCGTTGACGATCACGTAGACCAGCAGGTGGATGTACCAGCCCATCTTGGCTCCTGCGCGCTTGCGCGCCAGGCGATCGATTTCTTCGGGAGACAGCGGGGTGTTCATGGTGTGACTTTCATTCTAGGCGGCTGACCGTCGGGTTCGATGGTGCCAGCACGTGCTGGCTGAAAAAACGCAGCACCGCGCGTTCCAGCTCCGCGATGGCCGGTGCACGTTCAAAACCCGGCGGATCGCCGTTGAGTTCGGCGGCAATGGTGCCGGGCGCAAAAGGCGGCAGTGGCGAGAGCATCACGCCATGGCCCGCCTGGGGGAATTCGGCCACCACGGTGCATGTCTTGCAGGCTGCGCGCACGGCCTGCACATGAAAGCGCGGCACCTGGTTGACGTCGCCACCCGCGATCACCAGACCCAATGCGGCGCGCGGCTGGGCCAGCGACGCCAGGTCGAAATCGGCGGCAAACGGCACCGCCGCAATGACCGCCACCACACGCTCGTCGTGGTGGGTGTACCAGGTCTCGTCGGTGAAGCGTTGGCGGATGATGCCCAGCGCCAGCCATTTCTTGAGGCCGTCGAAGGCGTTGCCGCGCAGGCGGGTGGTGAAGCCGACGCAGGACGAAAAATCCTCGGCCAGGTGTGCCTCGCAGTGATCGCGAAATCGCGCGGGCGACCAGCGCCCGCCGGCAAGGCTCAGCGCGGTGTGCCCGCCAGCCGACCCGCCGAACACGCCGACGCGGCGGGTGTCCAGGTCGGCGCCCAGGCTGGGATGGCGCGCAACGGCGTCGATGGCACGCGAGACTTCGGCGGGTCGGCGTTTCCAGCTCTCGGGGCCGGGCTCACCATCGTCGCCCAGCCGGTCGCCACGGTGAGCGGGAAAGGCCACGGTGTAGCCGGCCTCCACCAGGGCGCGTGCCAGGTCGGTGTGCACCCACGGGGCGCCACCCGATCCGTGCGAGACCACGATGAGGCGCCCATTGCCGCGCTCGGGGGGCGCGTCGGGTGCCAGGCGCAAGGTGAACGGCCCCCGCGTCACGTCCTGGTCGGCGCTGGCGGTGGGGTGAAACACCGTGACCGCCGCGTCGCCATCCAGGCCGGCCAGCACGGTGAGGCCCACACCTGCGTTAGCTACTGAAATAGTAGCTAAGTTGCAAGCAACGACGATCGATACCAAGCAAAATTGCTTGAAATTCATGGCGAAACCTTGAGTTGGACCTTGAAGAACGTGCTCACCCGTTCATAGCTTTGCATCAGGCGCGGGCGGGGAATGCCCTTGTTGCCGCCACCGAACAAGCGCCCCACGTCACGGGCCACCGACTCGGGCCAGGGGGAGAGCACATCAAAATGATCAGCACCCTCCAGTCGATCGATCACGGTGCAGGACTTGCAGTGCTGGAGCACACGCGCGGCGTGAAAGCGCGGCACCAGCACAACGTCGTCCGTGGCTTCGACGATGCCCACGGGCGTGTGCAGGCGGGACAGGCTGGCTGTTGAATACGGCGCGGCCAACGGCACCGCCAGCGCGATCGCGGCCACACGCGGGTCGCGCACCCGGGCGCCGCCGTGGGGCGTCGGGTCGACACCCGTGTCGGGCGCGTTGTCGTAGCCTGCCTTGCGCTGAGCGCGTTGCTCGGGTGTTCGGGTGCCCGTGAAGCAGAAAATGGGATCGGTGGCCATGTGGGCCTTGCAGTGCAGGATCAGGCCGTCCAGGCTCCATTCGCCGCCGGCCAGTGACAGGCCGGACACACCGCCGGCGGACATGCCGTGCACACCGACTTTCGACACATCCAGCAGGCCTGCAAAGCGCCGGTCCTGGGCCACCGCGTCGATGGTGCGCGAGATCTCGATGGGCCGTAGCTTCCATGATTCGGGGCCGGCCAGGCGCTGGTCGCGCCAGTTGTCGCCGTCGTGCTCGGGCTGCGCCACCACAAAGCCGGCGCGAACCAGGGTGGCGGCCAGGTCGTGTCCGGCAATGGCACTGCCACCGGTGCCGTGCGACATCACGATCAGCCGCCCGTTGCCCCGGATGGGGGTCGCACCCAGCGCGACGTTGATCGTGAAGTCGCCCGAGGTGAAGGGCCGGCTGGTGGCCGCCGTGGGATAGACCAGCGTGACGGGCATCGGGCCGACCTGCATCTGGCTCATGCCAACCTGCGACTGCGCAGCCGTGGCAGCGAACAAGGCAGCGGCACCCAGGGTGAGGGCGAGTCGGCGGCTTTGCATCGGGAACGACGAGGACCAGGTGTGTGGTTTCATGGGGAGTCCATTCAGGCAAGGAGGAGGGTCGGGGCACGCCCAGCGGCACGGGTGCTGGCGGTGAAGCGCCAGGCACGGCTGGCAAACACGCCGGAAAACACGCCATACAGCAAGCCGACAACGGCTGCGTAGGTGGGCTGGCTGGCCAAGGTCGGGGTCATGGCCAGGTCCACCCCGACCACGTACTTGACCAGGAAGATGGCCAGGATCAGCAGCAGCGGCACGGCGCTGCCCGGAACGTGAACACGTTGCGTGCTGCGATCCAGCGGCAGCAGCACCGTGGGCCACAGGCAGGCGCCAGCGCCGGCGGCGATCCCAAGACCACACACCCAGGCCAGCAGGGACAGCACCAGCGTGGCCTGGCCGGCAAACGCCGACACCGTTCCCAGCACGGACAGCAGCGTCATGACCACGGGCATGAGGACCAGGCGCCGCACACCCATCCAGCGGCTGCGCAATTGGCTCGACCCGAGCGCGGTGAGGCCGATCAGCAGGCCCCACACCCAGACGGGTGTGTTTTGCACGACCATCGGCAACAGGCGGGGGTTTTCGGCAAGCATCGAAAGCAACATGGTTTTCTCCAGAGGATCAGAGGGGAATGGGTGGAACGCTCAGGCCAACACACCAACGGTGGTCCAGAGCCAGTGGCCCAGCAGGCGGCCTGGCAGCAAGGTAAAGATGCCGGCGATCACGCAGGAGCCGACGTACAGCCTGACCATGGTCTTGCGGTGGGCGTTGACATTGCCGCGAAACAGGAACCAGAAGGCACCGAACAGGCCGAACAGCACCACGGGAATCAGCAGGTGAATGGGCGAAAAGCCCGCCACCAGGGCCAGGCTGCCGTTGCGGATGAAGATGGCCGAAACGGCCGTCACGATCATCAGCGTGACCCAGGCATACCCCAAGGCGCGGTGCAGGCGCGGGCGCTGGCGCAGGCCCAGCCGCGCCCAGAGGGCGAAGGGGCCGATCACCGTGGCGGCGATGGCGGCGCTGGCGTGAACGGCAATGAGGGGTGTCAGGGTGTGCATGGCGGGCTCCTTCGTTCGATGGCGTGACTGTGCCGATCGATGGGCCGGCGCGCGAGCCCGATGCGACGAAGTGCAGCCCGCGCGGCGCGAACGGTGCCTGCGGCGGCGTGAACGGAGCCTGCGGCGCCGCCAGTGGATACTGGCGCATCTCAATCGCCGAAGGACACCACCATGTGCCGCTGGGTTGCCTACGCCGGAGCCGACATCTTTCTGGAGGATCTGCTGTTCGAGCAGAAGTACTCGTTGATCAGCCAGAGCCTGCGCGCGCGCCAGTCGGTGCAGACCACCAATGGCGACGGCTTTGGCATCGCCTGGTACGACCGCAGGCCCAACCCCGGCGTGTTCAAGGACATCCTGCCTGCCTGGAACGACGAGAACCTGCGTTCGCTGGCTTCGCAGGTCGAATCGCGCCTGTTCTTTGCACACGTGCGGGCGTCCACGGGCACGGCGGTGGCGCGCAGCAACTGCCACCCCTTCATTTGGCGGCACTGGAGCTTCATGCACAACGGCAAGATCGGCAAATGGCAGCAGTGCCGCCGCGAGGTCGAGGCGCTGATCCATCCCGACCTCTACCGCCATCGCACGGGCACCACGGACAGCGAGGCGCTGTTCCTCGTTGCGCTGTCCGAAGGCCTGGAGGACGACCCGCAGCGTGCCATGGCGCGGGCTGTTGCCCGGATCCTGGCGGTGATGGCGCGGCACGAAAGCCGTCCGGCAGGCGACGCGATCGCACCGGGTGTCGACGAGCCGCTGCGCATGTCCGCCGCGCTCACCGACGGCCAGACGATCTGGGCGTTTCGCTATTCGTCCGATGCGCAGTCGCCGACCCTGTACTACGGCAGCCCGCAAACGCGCAGCCGCGAGCCCGCACCCGATGGCGAGATCCACACCATCGCCTCCGAGCCCTCGGACGACCGCATCTCGCACTGGCACGTGGTGGACGAAGCCCACAGCCTGCGCTGGAGCAATGGGCGGGTGGTGACGACGCCGTTTGCGCCCGCTGCCTAGGAGCCCAGGCTCCTAGAATGCCCACATGGGTCTGAGCGGAGGCATCGGGGTGCGACGAATGGTGTGGACGGCAGCGCTGGCGCTGCTGTTGCTGGCGCTGGCCGCCTGGGGCTGGTGGCGCATCAGCCAGCCCACCGCGCCCACCTATCGCCTCGCGCCCATCGAACGCGGCACGATCGTCGAGGCCGTGTCGGCCAGCGGCATCGTCAACCCCGTCTCGCTGGTCACGGTGGGCACCCAGGTGTCCGGCCAGATCCGCGACATCCTGGTGGACTTCAACAGCGAGGTGAAGGCCGGTCAGTTGATCGCGCAGATCGATCCCGAGACCTTTGAATACAAGTTGCGCTCGGCGCAGTCCGATGTGGACGTGGCGCGCGCAGCGGTGCTGACGGCGCAGGCCCAGGTGTTGGCCGCCCGGGCGGGTGTCTCGCGGGCCGAAGGCGATCTGGCCGAGGCGCAGCGCACGCACACGCGCAACAGCGACCTGGCCGCGCGCCAGTTCATCGCACAAAGCGAGGTCGATCGATCCGCTGCGGCAGTGAACAGCGCGCGCGAGGCGCTCAAGGCGGCGCAAGCGCAACTGGGCGTCAACCAGGCGCAACAGACCAGCGCCGAGGCCGGTGTGGCACAAAAGCAGTCGGCCCTGGCGCAGGCGCGCATCGACCTGGAGCGAACGCGCATCACCTCACCCGTGCAGGGCATTGTCATCAAGCGGGCGGTCGAGAAGGGTCAGACGGTGGCGGCCAGTTTGCAGGCGCCCGAGTTGTTCGTGATTGCGCGCAACCTCTCGGACATGCAGGTGGAAAGCAGTGTGGACGAAGCCGACGTGGGCCGCATCCGCGCGGGGCAGCAGGCGGTGTTCACCATCGACGCGTTTCCCGGTGAGGAGTTCACGGGGCAGGTGCGCCAGGTGCGCAAGGCCGCCACCAATGTGTCCAACGTGGTGACCTACGTGGCCATCGTCGCCTTCAACAACGAGGCCGGCCGCCTGCTACCGGGCATGACGGCCAATGTGCGCATCCAGACGGCGCTTCGCGAGAACGTCTTGCGGGTGCCCAACGCCGCCCTGCGCGTGCGCCTGCCCGGCGTGGAGCCTGCCCGGCCCGCCGAGGCGGCCAAGGGGGCGGCTGCAGTGGCCTCGGCGGTACTCGATGGAGATCCCAAAAAGATAGCAAACCCGTCAGAAATGGCGCTCGCTACAGGCCAAAACAATCAAAAATCGGACAACAGCAGCGCCGTGGGGGCCGGGCAGCAGCCCAAAACAGGCGCTGCAGCGGATCAGGCGCGCTCACGTCGGGCCCGCGTGTTTGCGCTGGACGCCGACGGCCAGCCGCGCGCCTACGCCGTGCGTGTGGGTGTCACCGACGGCAGTGTCACCGAACTCGTCTCGGCCGACGATGCGGCTGCACTGCCAGCGGGTCGCGAGCTGATCGTTGCCGTGGTGCAGGAGGCCACGCGCAAGCCCGGCTCGCCGCGCCCCCTGTTCTGAGCCCGCGCGCCGTGCCCAGCGAAAGCGCCAGATCCCCATCCACCGCGGCCTTGATCGAGCTTCGCGGCGTCGGCAAGCGCTACACCACGGGCGCGTCCCCCACCGACGGTGTTCCTGCCCTGGTCGACATCGACCTGCGGGTGGACGAGGGCGAATTCGTGGCGGTGCTGGGCGCATCAGGCTCGGGCAAGTCGACACTGATGAACATCCTGGGTTGCCTGGACCGTCCCAGCACGGGCCAATACCGCCTGGCGGGTGTGGCCGTGGACGCCATGGATGGCGACGCGCTGGCGGCGCAGCGCAACCGCTTCATTGGATTTGTGTTCCAGCAGTTCAACCTGCTGGCGCGCACCTCGGCTTGCGAGAACGTCGAGCTGCCGCTGGTCTATGCGGGGGTGCCTGCGGCCCAGCGGCGCATCCGCGCGCTGCAGGCGCTCGCGCGGGTGGGCCTGGCCGACCGCGTGGAGCACACGGCCGCGCAACTGTCGGGCGGTCAACAGCAGCGCGTCGCCATCGCCCGAGCGCTGGTGAACGAACCCAAGCTGATCCTG
>CAYNWR010000083.1:0-9489 GCA_964400915.1 uncultured Burkholderiaceae bacterium | reverse complement strand
CTCTCGGGTGGCTCAGCGGGCCGGATTGGGCGTGGCTGGGGCGGCGCCGGACGAACCTGGCGCGGTGGCGGGGGTCCCCGCACCGCTTGCCGCAGGAGCGATCTGGGTGGAAATCGGCAGCAGCGGTTGGCTCGGGTTGCGAGACGGGCCTGCGGCGGGCAGCACCGGCGCCGCATTCACCGGCACGGTCTGGCTGGGCGCGGGTTGTGCGGCCTGCTGACCCACGCGCATGAGGTCGTAGCGATCCATCGACAACTGCTCGGCCGACGCGGCGTCGCGCAACACGACGGGGCGCAGGAACACCATCAGGTTGGTCTTCTTGCGTTGTCGCGTCTCGCTGCGAAAGAGGTTGCCCAGCAAGGGGATGTCGCCCAGGGCCGGCACCTTCTCCTGGTTGCCGGAGTATTCGTCCTGCAGCAGGCCGCCCAGAACCACCACCGCGCCGTCCTCGACGAGCACGTTCGATTCGATCGAGCGCTTGCTGGTGGTGGGCCCCTGCGCGTTGTTGATGGTGGAGGCCAGCACGCTCGACACTTCCTGGAAGATCGCCAGGCGCACCGTGCCGTTCTCGCTGATCTGGGGCTTGACGCGCAAGGTCAGGCCCACGTCGCGCCGCTCGATGGTCTGGAAGGGGTTCACCGTGCCACCGCCCGAGGCGTTGTTGGCGGTGTACTGGCCCGTGACGAAGGGCACGTTCTGGCCGATCACGATCTTGGCTTCTTCGTTGTCCAGCGTCAGCAGATTGGGCGTGGACAACACGTTGCCATCGCCGTTGTTTTCCAGAAAGCGCGCCAGGAAGCCCAGCACATAGACGCCGTTGGTCTGGTGGGCAATGCCGAAATTCAGCCCCGTCGATGGCACGCTGGTGCCTGTGGCGGCCCCCGTGGCCAGCGAAATGATGTTGCGCCCGCCGATCGTGAAATTGGTGCCCAGCAGGCCGATGTTGCTGTTGCCACTCTTGCCCAGCGCACCTTGCCACTGAATGCCGAACTCGGCGGCCTTGTCGGCGTTGACCTCGGCGATCAGGCTTTCCACCAGCACCTGGGCGCGACGCTGGTCGAGCTTGTCGATGACGGCGCGGATCTGACGCATCTGTGGCTCTGGCGCGCTGATGATGAGCGAGTTGGTTGCCGGGTCGGCCTGGATCTGCCCGCCGGTTGAAGGTTGCGCGCTGCTGCCCAGGTTGGTGCTGGTGCCACTCATCGTTGTGGACGTAGCCGTGCCGCCGGTGGTGCCAGCCGGGGTGCCGGCGGATGGGGTTGCGGGCATCGACGCGCTGCTGCCGCTGGTGCCGCCGCGCGCCTCGCCGGCGATGGCCGCCCGCAACGTGGCCGCCAGCTTGGAGGCGTCGGCATTCTTGAGATAGACCACGTGGATGTTGCCTGCGTCACCGCCGCCGCCGGATGCAGGGCGGTCCAGTTTCTCGACCAGCGAGCGCACCAGCGACACGCGCGCAGCGTTGGCTGCCCGCACGATGATGGCGTTGCTGCGCGGTTCGGCCAGCAGGGTTGTCTTGTATGAGGTGTCGGCCTGCCCCGCCAAGGGCGCCGAGGCGCCTCCGCTCTCGATCAGTCGCAGCACCAGCGGCGCCAGTTCGCTGGCCAGCGCGTGCCTGAGCGGGATGACCTCCACGTCTGTGGCGTTGGCCACGTCCACCGACGCCACGATGCGCGCGATGCGCCGCAGGTTGTCGGCGTAGTCGGTGACGATCAGCGCGTTGTTGCCGGGGTTGACCGTGATGATGTTGTTGGGACTGATCAGGGGCCGCAGCACGGGCACCAGGTTTGCCGCCTGCTCATGCTGCAGGCGAAAGATCTGGGTCACCACCCGGTTGCCGGACGGCCCGCTGCTGCCTGGGTCGGCGATCACCGATTCGCTCTGCAACTTGGCGTCGGCCTCGGGCACCACCTTGTCCAGGCCGGCCGATTCCACCACCGTGAAGCCCTGCAGACGGATGGTGGCCAGAAACTGCTGATAAGCCACCGCTGGCGAGACAGGCCGCTCGGTGCTGAGATTGATCAGGCCTTTCACCCGCGGGTCCACCACCACGTTGCGGCCCAGCACCGCACCCAGGGTGCGGGCAACCGCCTCGATCTCGGCACCTGCAAAGTTCAGCGTGATGGGCTCGCCGCGCCGGGGCGCTGCGGGTGTGATGGACGAGGCTGCGGCTGCGGCGGTCGACGTTGGCGCAGACGTTGCAGCCGACGTGGGGCCGGGCGAGGGCGCACCCGCCGGCGCGACGCTGGGCATGGGCGGCAGTGCGACAGGCGCTGGCGGCTGCACACCTGGCACCGGGCTGGTGGCTGGGGCCTGGGCCGCCAATTCTTGAACAAATAGGCCTGTAGCGAGCGCCAAAAGTGACAATTTAGCTATCAAATTTGTGGTGTTCATGGCAATGCGCCGGCAAGGGTGCGGATGGGATCAGCCCAATCGGATGATGGAACGGGCGCCATCGCGACGTCCGATGATGTTGAGCAGGTTCGACAAGGCTTCGGCACGTCCTTCGGCCGCGCTGGCGCTGCCTTCGAAGCGCAGGCGGTTGCCCACCCACTGTCCCTGGCCGCTCAGGTGCAGGCTGCTGGGCTCCAAGGTTTGCAGGCTGACCGTCGGAACGGCGCCACCGCGTACGTCCATGCGATAGTTTCCCATGGGACGCAGGGTGGACAGCCGGGTGGAAACGCTGCGCGCCTCCACCACGATGTCGCCCTCCAGTGCCCACCGCCCCTCGGCCCAGGTCACCACAGCACGGGGTGCGCGCAGGTGGACAAAACCTTCGGGCTCGATGGTGTTCCAGGGCGTGCCCAGTCCGGAGAGCAAGCCGGCGGGCCAACGCGACGCATCGGCACGAACATGGACCCTGGTGGCGAATCCTGGCATTTCGGCGGCGAACCGCCATGGCGAAGGGGTGCAGCAATCGGCAGCCAGTGAAAGCGTGAGCAGCGGGCCTCGCGCCGGGCTGCCACCGGCACCGGATCCCCATCCCGGCACCATGCGCCAGGAGAGCCGCCCGGGCAGCACGGTTCGGTCGCTCCCGGCCTCGCCGCTACTGAGCATCAGGCGCGCCGAGCCATTCCACCAGGCGCCGCGCGGCTCGTGCAGCCCGACACGGCCCTGGCTGACCCGCTCGACGGCCAGGGCCACCCAAGCAGCGGGTGCATAGGCCAGCAGGCCGCCCAGCAAACCCGCGATCGCCCCCAACGCAGCCCAGCGCCAGCCGGGGGATTCGTTCCCGGTTGGGCTGTGTCGCCGCGCCAGGGGGCGGGGCGCCTTCGCAGGCACAGCGGGATGGCGGATGTCGGTGCTCATCGCGGCGCTTGCGCTGGGGCGTGGCCTGACCATGACAGGCCGCCTGTGGGCATTGGTGTCATCAAGGTTTTCCCATGGCCCATGATGGTCCCACCGATCTCAGCGATCGGCGCCTGTGGGCAATTGCAGCAGCACGGCACCGTCCCATTGCGCAGAAACGGCGCCTGCGCTTGCGGCGGGCGCGGCCGGCGCCGCGCTGCGCGTCAAGCGCGCTTCCAGGGGCCAGACACGGGCCGTGCCGCGCACCTGGGCCAGCCAGGCGGCGATGGCCTCGGCACTGGCACCCTTGAAGACGACGTTGATCCGATCGCTGCCACCTTGCACCACCGTGCCGGCGCCCAGCCGCTCCTTGGCGCTCTGTTCGATCAGGCGCAGGGCCTCGGCAAGGCTGGGCCGCGCCTGGTTCTGCAAGCCCCGCGCCTGCGCCTGCAGCGATTCCACTCGGGCCAGGGTGCGATCGATTTCCAGCTGCTGCGCCTGGGCGGATTGCAGACTGCGCCAGGCGGGCAGCACACCCAGGCCAACCACCACAGCCAGCACCACCACCACAGCCGCCAACAGCACGGCCCGGCGTTCACGCGGCGTCAGGGCGGGCATCAGGGGGCACCGCCCGTGGTGTTCAAGGTCCAGACCTCGCCCTCGACCCTGAAGCGCAGGCCCACAGGTGCCAGGCCCTGTTGCAGCGCCTGCGCCTGCGATGGTGCGGCCTGCAGTCCGCGCAGACGCATCTCGCCGCCCGCGTACTCGATCGTTCGCGGGCCATGGATCGCGATGGGCAGCTGCGGCAATGCCTGTTGCCAGGCCAGGCCCAGGGCACCCAGCATGGGTTCGAGGTCGCTGGATTGGGCCTGGCCACTGGCGCGCAGCAAGCGCGCGGTTTCGCGTTCCATCTGAACCACGGGATCGACCACCACACGAATGGCCGGAAAGGTCTGCGTCACGGTGGCCGCGATGGCATCGCGCTTGGCTTGCAGCGCACGCTGCTGGTGCCAGGCCCAGGCGTTCAGTCCGATCAACTGCACGGCCAGGGCGGCGGCGAGGCCCCAACGCGCGGCACGCCAGCGCTGGTGAGTGGCCAGCGCGTTTGCAGCGCCGGCCACGCGGCGCCACAAACGCGCGCTGCCCTGGTTGGCCAGCTCGAACTGCGCCAGGTCCCAGGGCTCTTCGGCCATCTGCGCCCACACCTGGGCCTCACCGACGATGGCAGCGCGTCGCGGCTGCCCATCCGCTGCGTTGCCCAGCAGGGCTTCGGCCTGTGCAGCCAGAGGAGGGCTGACCGAACAGGTCCAGGTATCGGGCCAGCGCATCAACTGCGGCAGCGCTGCCAACGTGTCGCGCGTGAGCGGCAAGGCCACACAACCCGTGGTTGAGCGAGCCAGGCACATGGGAGACTGCTCGATCTGGCTGATGTGCAGGTGCGACTGGGATTCGTCCAGCGCGGGCGCCCATTGCGCCAGGATGCGTTGGGGCGCGCGCCCGGCTTGGGTCAGCAGATCCAACCAGCCCTGCAGCCAATCGCGTTGCACCACCGCCACCCAGGCCTCGTCGCCGTCGGTGCGCGGCCCGTCCGTGCCCATGCGATGCACCGCAAAGTGCAGCAAGGCCGGATCCTGCAGCAAGCGATCCTCCAGAACGCCTGCGAGCAGTTGCAGCAGGCGCTTTTCGGCGTGGCCGCCGCGCGCGCCGATGCCACTGCCTTTGGGCAGGCGCACGCGGTGCCAGGCCAGACGGGTCGGCGGAACCAGCACCACGATGTCGCTGGCCGCCGGCAGGGCCGCAACCGCGCCGGACCCCAGGGCGGGGGTGGCTGCCTGCGCGCGGACGCCCTGTGCATGGGTCAACGCCACGGTGGGGGACGCGTCCAGGCTGGGCAGGCAGACGTAGAGGGTGGCCATGTGCGCGTGGATTGTAGGGATCGCTCAGCGCAGCGCCGTGACAGCGGCCGGCCGTGCGCCCCGTTCGCGCCAGAGCGTGCGCACGTTGGTGCCATCGCGCACGACCAGGCTGCGCTCGGTGACAACATGTTGATCCAGGCGCAGGCTGCCCATCACTTCGAAATACCGGCTGGCAATCGAATGCTGGGTGTCGTTGAGCTGGCTCGATTCCAGCCCGGCTGCCTTGGCGGCATCGGCCAGGCTGCGAAAGTGCCGCAGCGTGCGCTCGTCGGCCATGCGCTGCGCCCGGGCAGCGTCCAGCCCCGGGACGGCAGCCGCCAGGGCTTCGACGCTGGCGGTGTTGAGGTTCAGGGGCGTTGCCACCGGCAGCAAGGTGGCGTGTGGCGCCAGCATTTCCAGGCTGCTTGCGCTGGCACCCAGCCACACCAGTTGGGCCATGCGCAGGGGCATCAGCGGGGCCTGGCTGGACGCCGACGGCGCGTCCTTGGCTGCTGCCAGGCCCGACGCGATGGCCGTCAATTCCCCCGCTGGCAGCCCCAGGCTCTCGTACAGGCGCGCAAAGGCGCCCAGCGCGGCTTCGGCGGTGGCGCCGCCAGCGGCCAGGTTGGCGAAATTGAGCTTGCCCTGCTCGTCGATGATCTGGCCGGCCAGGAACGCGTCCAGGGCGGTGTCGGCATCACCTGCGCCAAGGGTGCTCGTGCCCGATGTGTCTGCTGCGAGAAAGGTGGACAGGCGCGCTTCGCGCAAGGGCACGGCCCAGGGCTCCGACAAGTGGTCCGCGCCACCGTTGCGTCCATCTTCGCGCAGGATCAGCCGCGCCCAGTCGAGCGCGCCGCTCAGAAGCCAGGCGGCCTGGCTGCGCGCCCGCTCGGCCGATTCAACCTCGATGCTGCGCCACTGCTGCCACAACATGGTGGATGCCAGGGTGGCCACCAGCGTTGCCGTGAGCATCGCGGTGATCAGCGCCACCCCCCGTTGACGCGGCTGCGCCCGTTCGCGCCGTACGCACCTTGGGCGCCTCATGATTTGCCGCCCCCCATCGTCGGGTTGACCCAGTCGCGGGTGATGCTGTCGGCAAACGCGCTGCCGGCGCCCATGCGCAACACCAGACGCACACCGTCGGGCACGGCAGAATCGGCACCACCGCTGCCACCGGTCGACTGCGGATGGGTCCAGCTCTCGCCGCGGTAGAAAAAGACCTGCCATCCCGACACCGGGCTCATGTCGATCTCCAGCCGACGCTCGGCCTCACCCGCGTTCTGCGCCCAGACGTTGGCGCGTTCCCAGGCCTGCATGATCTGGGAGCGGCTGGAGACGGGCGGCGACTCCCAGCGCAGCCAGCGGGCCGAGTCCCCCGGGCCGCGCAGGCTCCAGGCCACCACGCGCAGCTGGCCGGGGTCGGCCGCACCGCCCAGGCGCGTGATGCGCAGGCTCAGGCCGTCCCACTGAATGGCCGGCACCTGACCGACGGCCACCGCATGGTCCAGATCGAGTGCCCACTGTGCAAGCGAGGACTGCATCGCCGTCACCGAACGGCTGCGTTCGCTGGTGCCCTCCTGCGCGCGGACCATGGCGTCGATGCCACGCCAGGCCAGCAGGGTCAGCACCGACATCACCGCAATGGCCGCCAGCACCTCGACCAGCGTAAAACCCAGCTTTGACGACAAATGGGGCGGTGGCGAGCGTCGGATGGACATGAATTGCTTCATTGTTGATAGCAAATCAGTTGCGCCCGATCACCGTCGACAGGCGCACCAGGGGGCGCTCGCCCGCAAAGGTCTGCACATCGACACGTCGAAACGACGGATTGGGCGTGGGCCGCACCGTGAGCGCCACACGAAAGCTTTGACCGCCCTGTTCGCATGGGGTGCTGCTGTCCCCGACGCTGGGCATCTGCTTGGAAAGACGTGTGCGAACCAGTTCGTTTTCGGCACACAACTGGGCCAGCAGCACCTGCGATTCACGCTCGCCGTTGTTGACCAATTGCCCGGCCGCGCGCATGCCCGCCGCCAGCGCAATGGCCACGATGCCCAAAGCGACCATCACCTCCACCAGCGTGAACCCGTTGGCCCGGCGGCTGTTCAGGCGCGGCATGGCCAGTCAGCGCACCTCGAAGGGGCGCAAGCCATCGGTGGACAAGCGCAGCGTGCGTTCGGGGCGACCCACCAGACGCAGTTCGATCGCCTGAGGGCCGATCACCGGCTCGGGCCCCAGGCGCAGGGGCCGTGTGCCTTGGGCCACCACGGCGTCCGGGCCGAGCCATTGGGTGGGAAAGCTGCTCGTCAGGCCCGGTCCAGCGAACGCGAAGCCCGCGCCCTCGCTTTGCCAGACGATCGGCGCACCGCTGGTGCGCGATTGCGCACGGGCCGCCTCCAGCAAGGACGACAGGCGCTGCGCCTCGCTCTCCAGTTGGGTGTCGCCTGCATCGCGCAGGGCCAGGGTGGCGCCGACGCTGGCCAGCACCAGCAGTGCCAGCACCATCAGCACTTCGATGAGCGTGAAGCCCCTGGAAGCCTTACTGCCAGGAGCCGATGTCGGCATCCTTGCCCTCGCCGCCTGTTTTGCCATCGGCACCGTAGGACATCACATCCACCTCCGACTTGACGCCGGGCGACAGAAACTGGTACGGCCGGCCCCATGGATCGTTGGGCAGCTTCTCGAGGTAGGGCTTCCAGTTGGGCGGGATCGGCTGCGTGGTCGGCTTGACAACCAGCGCCTGCAGCCCCTGCTCGGCGGACGGAAAGCGCAGATTGTCCAGCTTGTACAGCTTCAAGGCCTGCGTCAGGTTGGCGATGTCCGTGCGTGCAGCGGTCACTCGCGCGTCGTCGGTGCGATCGAGCACGTTGGGCACGATCAAGGCCGCCAGCACCCCCAGGATGACCAGCACCACCATCAACTCGATAAGCGTGAAACCCCGCTGCGCGCGCCTGCGCGCCCACACAAGCCCGAGGGTGGGGCGCTGCTGGGCCAGATCGATGGTCAAGGGTGTCAAGGCGGGGTCCACACACAGTTGGGAGGTGGACTGATGATAATAGTCCGATGGGTCTGACACGAACTGTTGCATCACCGTGGCCGCCGCGGCTGCTGGCGGGTCTGGCCTGGGCATTGGCTGTGGCCGGCGCGGTGTATTGGGTGGCCAAGTTCCAGCCCGGTGCGCCCGGCCGTGGTGCGGGCCCTGCGCATGGCGCCGTGCAGGCGGGCTTTGCCACACCGGCGGTGCGGGCGGACGCGGCGCTCGTGGCGCGTGCCCTGGGCGCCAGCGGGCAGGTGACCGGGGCCGCAGCGGCGTCGGTGTCCGCGCCACCAACCGGCCGCCTGGCCCTCATCGGTGTGGTGGCCGAGCGGCCCGTCGGCACGTCCTCGCGCGCAGCAGCGCAGGTCGGCGCCGCCTTGATTGCCGTCGATGGCAAACCCGCGCGGCCCTATCGCGTGGGCAGCGAGATCGAACCCGGACTGGTGCTGCTGTCGGTGGGTGAGCGTCAGGCCCGCCTGGGCCCTTCGCGCAGTGCACCTGCCACGCAGATTCTGGAGATGCCCGCGCCCAAGCGGTAACCGCGCGGCCAGGGCGCGAGCGCTCAGCCCTGCAAGAAAAGGCGGTACACGGGGTTGTGCGTTTCCTCCACCCAGGGGTAGCCCAGGGTGCTCAAAAACGCGTCAAAAGCCTTGGCGTCGGACCGGGGCACCTGCAGACCCACCAGGATGCGGCCGTAGTCCGCGCCCTGGTTGCGGTAGTGAAACAGGCTGATGTTCCAGCCCGGCCGCATCAGGCTCAGGAACTTCATCAAGGCGCCCGGCCGCTCGGGGAAGACAAAGCGCATCAGGCGCTCGTCCTTGGCCAACTCCGAATGCCCGCCCACCATGTGGCGGATGTGCTCCTTGGCCAGTTCGTCGTGTGTGAGGTCCAGGGTTTCGAATCCATGGCGCGCAAAGTGTTCGGCGATGCGTGCGGATTCACCGCGGCCGTGTGTGGAGATGCCCACGAACACATGCGCCCGCGCCGCATCGCTGATGCGGTAGTTGAACTCGGTCACGCTGCGGGGCGCCTTGCTGCCTCCGAATGCGGGCAGATCGCCGATGAGACCGCAAAAGCGCCGGAAACTGCCACGCTCTTCGGGGATGGTGACGGCAAACAGCGCTTCGCGTTCCTCGCCCACCTCGGCGCGCTCGGCCACAAAGCGCAGGCGATCGAAGTTCATGTTGGCACCGCAGAGGATGGCCGCGTAGGTTTCGCCCTTGGTCTTGTGGGTGGCCACATACTGCTTGATCGCCGCCACAGCCATGGCGCCCG
>CAYNWR010000082.1:0-9556 GCA_964400915.1 uncultured Burkholderiaceae bacterium | reverse complement strand
CCATGCTGATGCGCATCCCCGTGACAATGGTCGGAGCAGCCGCCGGCAGAATCACTCGCAGGGCACGGCGCAAAGGCGGCACCTCCAGCGTTCGCGCAACGTTCAGCCAGTCGCGCCGCACGGAGGCCACCCCAAAAGCCGTGTTGATCAGCATGGGCCAGACCGAACAGATGAAGATCACGAACACCCCGGAGATCGAGCTGTCTTTGATCGTGTACAGCGCCAGCGGCATCCAGGCCAGCGGGCTGATGGGCTTGAGAACCTGGATGAAAGGATCAAAAGCCTTGTGCAAGAGGGGACTCATGCCAATGATGAACCCCAGGGGCACGGCCACGATGCAGGCCAGCAAGAAACCCATGGCCACGCGCCCGAGAGAATGGGCCAGCTGGATCGCGATGCCCTTGTCGTTGGGGCCGTTGTCATAGAACGGATCGGCCATGTGGCGCCCCACCGTGCTCGCCATCTGGGCCGGCGTCGGGAAGCCGGTGGTTTTCTGGCTTCCAGGGTCCTTGCCCATCATCTTGGCGTATTCAAGCTGTTCGGCCGTCAACGGGGCCGCAACGTTGCCCATACCGGCTGAAGGCAAGGTCGCCGCATACCAGACACCGACGAACACCACAAAGATGAGGCAGGAGACCAGTCCCGCCTTGATCGAGATTGATCGCATGCCGGTCAGGCCATTTTGTGGATGGCAAAGCTCTTGACGTAGTCCTCCGGCTTGCCCGGATCAAACTCCTTGCCCATGACCTTGAACTTGCGATAGGCACCTTCGGGTGGCTTGAAGCCGGCCTGCGCAAGATACTTCTTGGCATCGGTGAGCAAAAAGACCTTTTCGGCAATCTGACGGTAGTTCACGTCGCCTTTGACGTAGCCCCAGCGCTTCATTTGCGTCAGCATCCAGACTGCCATGCTCTGCCAGGGAATCGGGTCGAAATTGGCTCGGTCTGGAACATTTCGAATGCCACCCAGGCCGTCGGCGAACTTTCCCGTCAGCACCTGGGCAATCACCGTTTCGGGCTGGTTGAGATATTGGGTGGGCGCGATCACCTTGGCAATCAATTCGCGGTCCTTGGGTTGGCTGGCCATGAAGCTGGCCGTGAGGACCGCGCGGTACAGCGCCGCAAACGTATTGGGGTTCTGGCGAATGAACTCCTCGCTGACGCCGAATGCGCAACACGGGTGCCCATCCCAGATCTCCTTGGACAGGATGTGGATGAAGCCGACCTCGTCGTAGACCGCCCTCTGGTTGAATGGATCCGGACCCAAAAAGCCATCGATGTTGCCGGCACGCAGGTTGGCCACCATTTCCGGTGGTGGCGTGACGCGAATCTGGATGTCGGTGTCGGGGTTCAGTCCATGTTCGGCCACGTAGTAGCGCAGCAAGTAGTTGTGCATGCTGTGCTCAAACGGCACGGCAAACTTGAAGCCTTTCCATTGCTTGGGATCGCGTTTGTCCTTGTGCTTCACGTGCAGCGTGATCGCCTGACCATTGGTGTTCTGGATGCTGGCAACGCTCATCGGCACCTGGGTCGATCCCAAGCCCATCGATATCGCGATGGGCATGGGCGACAGGAAGTGACTCGCGTCGTGCTCCTTGTTGAGCATCTTGTCGCGAATGAGTGCCCAGCCGGCCGTCTTGTTCAGTTGGACGTTGAGCCCTTCCTTCTTGTAGAACCCCAAGGGGTCGGCCATGATCAAGGGGCTGGCGCATGTGATGGCGATGAAGCCGATCTTGAGATCCTTTTTCTCAAGCGAACCGCGCTCCTGTGCCATCGCCTGCAAGGCGCCCATCGGAACCAGGGACGCGATCGCCGCGCGAGCGGTGCTGGCGCCAACGGCCTTGAGAAATCCGCGGCGCACCCGATCCATGGGAAACAGCGCCTTCATCAGGGTGTCCTCGATGAACCGGCCCGACGCGTCGTGGACACCCACAGGTGGACCGGAAGGATGCCCGTCCGCCCCGTGAACTTGGCCGCAGGTGCAGCGCATGAGCAGCGGGCGGTCGGCGTCGAAGGCGGCGTTGGGTGGCGGGTTTTGAGAATCCATCGCATCGCGTGACATACATAACCTCGGGAAGGGCTGTGAACGACCAACACACGCAAAGGCCGCGCCTGAAACCGCCTCCGGAGGGACCCAGCCCTGCATTTCGATCCACGTTCATCGAAGCCCTGTAGGGCCAGCCCTACAAAATTCCCACGATCAGGCGCTTCGGCCTTGGCGTTCGGCATAAAGGGTCAGTTCGACATCGTTCTTGGTGTTGGTTTTTTCCAGGATTCGTGCGCGGTAGGTGCTGACCGTATTCGGTGCAAGATTCAGTCGCGCACCAATTTCGCTCACCGAATGCCCCGTTGTGAGCAATCGAAACACCTGGTACTCGCGGTGCGAAAGGCTTTCGGTGTCCCGCCCGTGGACTCGCCCGCCCACGTGCCGAGCCAGCGCGTCTGCTGTCGATGCGGTCAGAAAGCGTTCGCCAGCTGCAACCTTGCGGATGGCACCGAGCATGTCGTCGGGATCGGCGCCCTTGTTCAGATAGCCAGAGGCGCCCAATTTGATGCACCGGACGGCATAGTGCCGCTCGGGGTACATGCTGAGCATCAACACCGGCAGATCGGGAAACTCGCTGCGCAGGTTCTGCAAGACATCCAGCCCATCCACGCCTGGCATGGCGATGTCCAGCATCACAAGATCGATCGGCCCCCGTGCATGGCAACGGCGCACTTCGGGCACAACGGCATCGCCAGTCGAGACCTCGGCACACACCTTGATGTCGGGCGCCTCTGCCAGCATTTGCTTGAGCCCCTCCCGAACGATGCGGTGGTCATCGGCGATCAGCAAGCGGATGGGGTCAGCCATGACTGATCGGCATGCGAAGTTCGATGGCACAACCGGCGCCAGGCCCACTTTGAATGTCCAGGCGACCACCCAGATGCCGCGCGCGTTCGCGCATGCCCATGACACCGTAGGCGCTTGCATCCTCAAACACATCCGGATGTGCACCACTGCCGTCATCGCGCACGCGCAGCACCAGTTCCTCCCCAGAGTGAAAGATGCGCACCTCGATCGCCCGCGCCTGCGCGTGGCGGCCAATGTTCGACAGGATTTCCTGGAAGATTCTGAACACCGCTGTGGCCGCGCCGTTGGGCAGCGGTGGCAGGGGCCGGCCATCGACGTCCCAGTCCAGGTGCAACTCGGCGGCCTGCGTGAACTCGTGCGCTTGCCATTCGATGGCTGCCCACAGGCCCTGGTGGTCAAGGATGCTGGGGCGCAGGTCGGTGATGATGCGCCCCACACTTTCCACGGCGTGTTCGATCAGGCGGCTCATGTTGCCGCACTTGGCGCGCATTTGTTGGCGCATCGCTTGGGCTGCAGCGGCATCCCGAGCCTGCTGCTCGCCCAGTCGCCGGTCGAGCCAGTTGACATCCATTTTCAGTGCCACCAGAAGGCTGCCCAATTCATCGTGCACTTCACGTGCGATGCGGGTGCGCTCCTCCTCGCGCACCGAATCCAGATAGGCCGTCAATTCGCGCAGGCGCTCAAGCGCTACAGACAATTCGCCCGTGCGCTGCGTCACGCGTCGCTCCAGTTGACGATTCGCCTCCTCCAATGCCGCCGAAGCGCGCTTGCGATCGGTGATGTCGACGAAGGTGATCACGGCGCCGCGCACCACGCTGCCGTCCAGGATCGGGTGACTCGAATACTCGACCGGGAAAGACTCGCGGTTGCGCCGCCAGAAGACTTCTGTGTCGACTCGACAGGCCAGGCCGCACCGGAACGCGTTGAAAATGGGGCAATCCCGATCCGGATAAGGTGTCCCGTCGGCGTGGGAATGATGGGTCAGCTCGTGCATGTTGTGGCCCAGCACGGCGGCGACGTCATACCCCAGCATTCGGGCGCCCGCGGCGTTGATGAACGTGCAGCGACCCTCCAGGTCGATGCCGAATATGCCCTCGCCCGCGGATTCCAGCAGCAAACCTGCCAGCCCGGTCCATGCGGGATGGTCCCGTTGATCTTGGTGGGTCAGGCTGTTGGGCAAGCTGTTGCACATGCCAAGCCTGACCGCAACCCCCGTGCCAGATTTCCCTGATGCCCCAGCGCCCCTGCGACAATCACAACATGCCATTCGCCCCCTTGCAAAACGACGTTTTCCTGCGCGCTTGTCGGCGCGAGGCCACACCACACACCCCCATCTGGCTGATGCGCCAGGCGGGTCGTTATCTGCCCGAATACCGGGCCACGCGGGCGCGCGCCGGCAGCTTCATGGGCCTGGCCACCAGCCCCGACCTGGCGACCGAGGTCACTCTGCAACCGATCGATCGCTATGGCCTTGACGCAGCGATCCTGTTTTCCGACATCCTCACCGTCCCCGATGCCATGGGCCTGGGCTTGAGCTTCAGCGATGGTGAAGGCCCGCGCTTTGCGCGTCCCGTGCGCGGGGAATCCGATGTGATGGCGCTGGCAATGCCCGATCTGGAGCGGCTGCGATACGTGTTCGATGCGGTGACGTCGATCCGCAGGGCCCTGAATGGACGTGTGCCACTCATCGGTTTTTCCGGCAGCCCCTGGACACTGGCTTGTTACATGGTCGAGGGGGGCGGTTCCGACGACTACCACCGGGTCAAGACCCTGGCCTACTCGCGCCCCGATCTCATGCACCACCTGCTGCGCATCAACGCCCAAGCGGTGGCGGCCTACCTGAACGCCCAGATCGAAGCGGGCGCACAGGCCATCATGGTGTTCGACAGTTGGGGCGGCGTCCTGGCCGACGGGGCCTTCCAATCCTTCAGCCTGACCTACCTGCAACAGGTGCTGCAAGACCTGCATCCCCAGTGGGCGGGCGTCGATATCCCACGCATTGTCTTTACCAAAGGGGGCGGTCAGTGGCTTGATCAGATGGCGCAACTGCCCTGCGACGTGCTGGGGCTGGATTGGACCGTTTCACTGCGTCAGGCGCGTGCGCGGGTGGGAGAGCGCAAGGCCCTCCAAGGCAACCTCGACCCGGCGATCTTGTTGTCGCCGCCAAACATTGTTGCGCAGCAGGCGCAAGCGGTCCTGGATGCGTTCGGCGAACCGCACGTGGGTCCCGGCAAGGGCCCCACGCACATCTTCAACCTGGGCCACGGCATCAGCCGTTTCACCCCCCCCGAACACGTTGCCGCCCTCGTCGAGACGGTTCATGCGCACTCGCGTTTCATGCGACAGGCACCCGCCACACCAGCGCTGGCGCGGCAAGCTTCAAAATGATGAGCACCAAGTGATGTACTTGCGCGCCATTTCAGGGGCCTTGACAAGCGACGGTTTGTTTACTTATGCACACATCCGGCGGTGCGGCGCAGCAATTCGCTCTTTGGTGCGGGAGGCTTGCTATAAATCCGAAAGTAGCCGTAAGTGATTGATTTTATTGGTGTCACTGAAATGCCATTTTTGCGGGCATCCTGTTGAATCCCTTGATTTTCAAGGCCTCCCACGTTAGGCGGCGTGGATATCAACAAAGTTATCCACAGAAATCGTGTGTTTTGATGTTAATCCTTCATAATCAAGTGCTTAGCGCTGCTTCGTGAAGTAAAGTCCAATAGCACGTCGTGCAAGATCCAGCGCCCGTTCTTGAGGCTGATGTCCATTGCCTGGCGGTGGTCGTCGCAATGCCGGCCCACAGTCAGATTTCGGGTGCCTTGACATACCAGAGTCAGCGCGCACTGACACCAGGAACCCTGGTGCGCGTTCCACTTGGACGACGCCAGACCTTGGGCATCGTCTGGGGCCCTGCCGAACAGGTCGCCGACGAGGCGCCTGTGTTGCGAGACATCGATGCGGCTCTGGACGAACTACCGCCGCTCAGTGCCGCCTGGCGCGAACTGGTCGACTTTGCGGCCCGCTACTACCAACGCGGTGTTGGCGAAATTGCGCTGGCCGCGATGCCCCCTGCGCTGCGCACCTGCACCCCGGTGCAGCTGCAACGGCGCCTGCAGCGGCGTACCATCAGGCGCATGGCGACAGCAGACACCGAGCCGCTGGAATCGCCACATCCTCCCAGCGACAACCAGTTGCAGGCGTTGCAACAGATTGACGCAGCTTCAGGGGAACTTGCAGCAATCTTGCTGCACGGCGTGACCGGCAGTGGAAAGACGGAGGTGTACCTGCGCGCCGTCGCCGACCTGTTCGACAGAGAACCCCAAGCACAGGCGCTCGTGATGGTGCCCGAGATCAACCTCACCCCCCAGGTGGTTGCGCAGTTCGTGCGCCGCTTCGGCGCCGGGCGCGTGACATGCATGCACAGCGCAATGACACCCGCGCAGCGCCTCCAGGCGTGGCTGGATGCTCACTTGGGGACCGCGCGCATCGTGCTGGGAACCCGCTTGGCGATCTGGGCGCCAATGCCGAAACTGCGACTGATCATCGTCGACGAAGAGCACGACCCCAGCTACAAGCAGCACGAAGGGGCGCGCTATTCAAGTCGCGATCTGGCCGTGATGCGAGGACGCATCGAAGGTGCGCGGGTGCTGCTGGGCTCGGCAACCCCGTCGCTGGAGAGCTGGTACCTGAGCCGTCCAGCCGTCGATGGCGGGCGCTACCTGCGGGTGATCATGGGTGATCGCGCGCAATCCGCCAGCAAGCACCCACGCCTGCGTCTGGCCAGTCCGCCAACCACGCGCGCGGGCCATGGCCTGCTGGACACCGCATTGCTGCAGGCCATCGCCGATCGAGCCCGCGCCGGCCAGCAGACACTGCTGCTGATCAATCGGCGTGGCTATGCGCCCGTGTTGGACTGCTCGTCGTGCGGCTGGAAGAGCGAATGCCCTCATTGCTCGGCTTTTCGCGTCTTTCACAAGCCCGATCGAACGCTGCGCTGCCACCATTGCGGCTACACGGAGGCCGTGCCCAGGGCCTGTCCAGCTTGTGGCAACCCCGATATCCGCCCTGTGGGCCGGGGAACCCAGCGCGTCGAGGAAGAACTGGCAGAAGAACTGTCGACACTGCGCGGAGCTCAAGACCAGCCCCTGCGCATCCTGCGCATCGATGCCGACACCGCGCGCGGCAGCGGCCAATTGGTGCAACGCCTTCAGCAAGCCCATGACGGCGAAGCCGACGTGCTGGTGGGAACCCAGATGATCGCGAAGGGACATGACTTCCGACGCGTCACGCTGGTTGCCGCGCTGGAGGGTGACTCGGCCCTCTACAGCTCGGACTTTCGCGCCAGTGAACGCTGGTTCTCGCTGCTGCTGCAGGCTGCCGGCCGCGCTGGCCGTGCACCGATGCAGGCGCGCGCCATGCCCAGCGAACTCTGGGTCCAGACCCGCGAACCCAGGCACGCGCTGTATCAGGCCCTGTCCCGGATGGAGACGTCGGCCATCGAGGCGTACGAACAATTCGCCAATCGCCTGCTGCACGAACGTCAACAAGCTGGGCTGCCGCCCTTCATGCACCAGGCGCTGCTGCGCGCCGACGCCCCCGATCAAGCCAGCGCACAAGCCTGGTTGACCGATGCCACCGCTGCCGCCCCTGAAGCCCCATCGGTGCGTTTGTATTCACCGGTGCCTCTGGCCATTGCGCGCATCGCAAACGTCGAGCGGGCGCAATTGCTGGTCGAAAGCCCGTCCCGCGTGGCGCTGCAGGGCTTCCTGGCCGAATGGCGCCCTGCCCTGCACCATTTGCGCTTCGCACCGCGCCATCGGCGCTTGCTGCGCTGGGCCATCGACGTCGACCCGGTCTCGATCTGATCGTGGGGTTCCTTGCAAGCTGCCCTGCCGACAGTTCCAGCCACCAGGGCCCAGGCGGCCCGCTATCGAATCAGGGCAACTGCCGCCGAGAAGGTAAAGAACGCCAAAGCGGTTGTCGCCAAGATGATGCGCGCCACACGGCCGGTGTCCGCGCCGAAGCGCTCGGCCAGCAAGCTGACATTCGAGGCGCTGGGAAGGGCCGCCACCAGCACGACCACCAGGATCGAGAAACGGTCGATGGCAAGACCAAGTTGCGCCGCCGAACTCATGGCGAGCAACACCAGCACCGGATGCAGCAACAGCTTGGTGGCGACGATGGGAAGCCAGTCACCGTGTCGCAAGCGAGGCACACCACCTTCCAGCACCTTCATCTGTGATCGCGCCAGCACGGCACCAATGGTGAACAGGGCCACGGGCGACGCGGCGTCGGCCAACAGGCCAACCGTTGCCGCCACGGGCTGGGGAAATTCCAATCCGGTGGCAGACGCCACCGCACCCAACACGATGGACCAGGGCATGGGATTGACCGCCACGCCGACAAGGGCACGTCTGCCGGCGTGGGCAAAGCCGTGCGCGTCGGCACCGTCCAGCCGCGACAGCGCGATACACAGCGAGCTGGTGACCATCAGGTCGACCACGATCGTCACGATGGCCGGGCCCGCGGCAGCGTTGCCCAGCAAGGCCACCAACAGGGGCACCCCCATGAAGCCGGTGTTGGGAAACGTTGCCACCAGGGCACCAAACGACGCGTCGTTCCAGCCGATGCGTCGGTTGAGGCTGATTCCAATGACAAAGGCCACCATGACCAGCGCGCACACCAGCCACGCCAACAGCAAGGGCAGGTTCAGCAATTGCGCGATCGGCGTGCCGGCGCCAAACCGGAACAACAGGCACGGCAGCGCGAAATACAACACGAACCCGTTCAGGCCCGGGATGGCTTCGATGGGCAGCAGGCGCTGCCTGGTGGCCAGGTAACCACACAGCACCAAAGCAAAAAACGGAAACGTAACCGACAGGACGGAGAGCACACAGCCATTGTCGCGGCTGTCGAGCCTGCCGAACGCGCACAGCGAGCGCGTATCATCGGCCGCTTTTTTGCCACTTCGTCCCGCCCTGCGGGATGCCTTGTTTCCCCATGTCCCTCAATCCGGCGCAGCAAGAGGCCGTCAACCACCTGGCAGGGCCCTGTCTTGTGCTGGCAGGTGCCGGCTCGGGCAAGACCCGCGTGATCACACACAAGATCGGTCGCCTCATTCAGTTGGACGTGCCCGCCGAACGCGTTGCGGCCATCACCTTCACCAACAAGGCCGCCGCCGAAATGCGCGAACGCGTACGCGCCCTGGTTGGTCGCCCCGCACGGGGCACGCTTGTTTGCACTTTTCACGCGCTGGGCGTACGGCTCTTGCGTGAAAGCGGTGCGGCGCTGGGCCTGAAGCCGCAGTTTTCCATCCTGGACAGTGACGACGTGACCAGCCTGATCAAGGATGCCGGCGGCAGCACCGACCTTGCCCAGGCGCGGCAGTGGCAATGGGCCATCAGCCAATGGAAGAACCAGGGCCTGAACGCTGCCATGGCCACCGCCGCAGCCACAAGCGAGGAGGAGCGGCACCTGGCGCTGCTCATGTCGCGCTACGAAGAGCGCCTGGCGGCCTACCAGAGCGTGGATTTCGACGACCTGATCGGGCTGCCCGTGAAGCTGCTGCGCGAACACGAGGCGGTTCGGGTGCAATGGCAGCAGCGCTTTGACCATTGGCTGATCGACGAATACCAGGACACCAACGCCACGCAGTACGAGCTGCTCAAGCTGCTGGTGGGCACCCGAACGCCCTTCACGGCGGTGG
>CAYNWR010000081.1:0-9563 GCA_964400915.1 uncultured Burkholderiaceae bacterium | reverse complement strand
GAAGGTCTGCAACAAGTGGGCGGGTTCGGCGCTGATGCAGGACGAGACGCTGGCGCAGGACATCATCCAAGCGGTGGTGGCCACGTGCTCGCCGATGGGTGTGCCCGTAACTCTCAAGATGCGCACCGGCTGGCGCGCCGACCGGCGCAATGCACTGAGCATTGCACTGCGTGCCCAGGATGCCGGTGTGGCGATGGTGACCGTGCATGGCCGCACGCGCGAGCAGGGCTACGCGGGCGAAGCCGAACACGACACCGTGGCGGCTGTCAAGGCGGCGCTGGACATTCCGGTGGTTGCCAATGGCGACGTCGATACGCCGGCCAAGGCCCTGGCGGTGCTGCGGGCCACCCGCTGCGATGCCGTGATGATCGGGCGGGCCGCCCAGGGTCGTCCGTGGATCTTTCGCGAGATTGTCCATTTTCTGGAGACCGGCCTGGAACTGGCGCCCCCCACGCCCGCAGAAATGAAGCGCCACCTGCTCGAGCATCTGGCCGATCACCACGCCTTGTATGGTCACGCGCTGGGTGTGCGCAACGCGCGCAAGCACATCGGCTGGTATGTGCGCGGTCTGCCCGGCGGTGAGGCCTTTCGGCAATGCATGAATCGTCTGACGGATGTTCAGGAGCAGCGGGTGGCGGTTGCAGTCTATTTCGACGCGCTGGCGCGAGCGCAGCACGCACAGGGCGCATCGATGGACCTGCCATCGGACACGGCTGGTCATCGACATAGACACGCACCCGAGTTGGCCTGACCCGATCGGCGACGCGCAAGAGGGAGATGAAACGGTGAGCAAGAAGCACATTGAAGACGCCGTGCGCGGCAGCCTGGAAACCTACCTGCGGGACCTGCGCGGCGAAGAGCCCACGGCCGTCTACGACATGATCCTGCGCATCGTCGAGCGGCCGATGCTGGAAGTCATGATGCGGCACGCCAACCAGAACCAGTCGCGTGCGGCCGAATGGCTGGGTGTGAACCGCAACACCTTGCGCAAGAAGCTGCTTGAGCACGATCTGCTCTGACCCGAAGCTCTGTGATAGTTCCCATGAATGCCTTGATTTCCGTTTCTGAAAAACGCGGCGTGATCGAACTGGCGCGCGGCTTGCACGAACAGGGTGTGCGCCTGCTGTCTACGGGCGGGACGGCCAAGGCACTGCTTGAGGCCGGCCTGCCCGTCACAGAGGTTGCAGCGATGACGGGCTTTCCCGAGATGCTGGGCGGGCGTGTCAAGACCTTGCACCCGCGTGTCCACGCTGGGCTGTTGGCGCGACGTGAGCTGCCTGACCACATGGCAGCCCTGTCGGACCATGGCATCGAGACCATCGGTGTCCTGGTCGTCAACCTTTATCCCTTCGAAGCCACGGTGGCACGTGCAGATTGCACGCTGGACGACGCGATCGAGAACATCGACATCGGCGGGCCGGCGATGGTGCGCAGCGCCGCCAAGAACTGGCGCGACGTGGTCGTGCTGACCGACCCGGCTCAGTACGAGTCCACGCTGGCCGAGTGGCGCAACCAGGGCCGGGTGTCGGACCCCACGCGTTTTGCTTTGGCGGTGGCAGCGTTCAACCGCATCAGCAACTACGATGCGGCGATCTCGGATTACCTTTCGAGCATCGATGCGCAGGGTCAGCGCCAATTGTTTGCCGGACAGGCCAACGGGCGCTTCGTGAAGCTGCAGGACCTGCGTTATGGCGAGAACCCGCACCAGCAGGCGGCTTACTACCGCGATCTGTACCCGGCGCCAGGGTCCCTGGTGACGGGGCGTCAGCTCCAGGGCAAAGAGCTGTCCTATAACAACATCGCCGATGCCGATGCGGCCTGGGAATGTGTCAAGAGCTTTGACACCTGCGCCTGTGTGATCGTCAAGCATGCCAACCCTTGCGGTGTGGCCCTGGGGGCCGATGGCCTGCAGGCCTACCAACGGGCTTTCCAGACCGATCCCACCTCGGCGTTTGGGGGAATCATTGCCCTCAACCGGGCGGTGGATGGCCCTTGTGCGCTACAAATATCAAAGCAATTCGTCGAAGTCCTGATTGCGCCGGCGTTCACGCCCGAAGCTTTGGACGTGTTCAAGGGCAAAGCCAATGTCCGCCTGATGGAAATTGCCCTGCCGTCCGGTGGCACCAGCGATTGGGAGCGTGGCCGCAATGCGGTGGATGTCAAGCGCGTCGGATCGGGGCTGCTGATGCAGACCGCCGACAACCATGTGCTGGATGCCAGGGGTCTGCGCGTGGTTACTAAATTTCAGCCGACACCTGAGCAGCTTCGCGACGCCCTGTTTGCCTGGACGGTTGCCAAGTACGTCAAGTCGAACGCGATTGTTTTTTGCAGGGATGGCATGACCCTGGGCGTCGGGGCCGGGCAGATGAGCCGACTGGATTCGGCCCGCATCGCCAGCATCAAGGCGAAGCACGCTGGTCTGTCCCTCAGCGGATCGGTGGTGGCCAGCGATGCGTTCTTCCCGTTTCGTGACGGTTTGGACGTGGTGGTGGACGAAGGCGCAAGTTGCGTGATTCAGCCGGGTGGGTCGATGCGGGACGCCGAGGTCATTGCCGCCGCCGACGAACGTGGTGTGGCCATGGTTTTCAGCGGGGTGCGACACTTTCGGCACTGACGACAGCAGGGCGCGCGCCAGCCCGCCAATGGCTGCGCTCCCGGTCGGCGTGGCTCTGGGCCTGCGCTTGGCGGCGATCAGGCCGCTTGGGCCTGCAGATCACCAGCGGTGGTGATGCGGTGGCCGCCAGTGGCCGCGGGTGTAGCCCAGGTTCAGGTTGACGCCGACGGACGGATAGGCGCGCGTCGCGGCCACCGGCCAGACGGCGACCGCTGCCGCGCTGGGGTACACGTAAGAGACCGATGTCACGGCCGGTGCAAAAACGGGCGCCGGCGCAGCCATTGGCGCCAAAGGCATCGCCATCGGAGCGCTGTTGGGCCAGGGCGAGGCGGCTTGGGGCGGTGGGATGACGGGTGTGATCTGCAGGCGCAGCCAGGGCCCCGGATCCTGGGGCAACTGCGCGGTGTATTGGCGGCCTGCGTATTCATAAACCACGTTCCAGGCGGCCGTACGGGTTTCGTAAACGGTCTGTGTGGTGCAAATGGGTGCTGACGGGGTGGCCTGATCGCGCCGTTCTGTCTGGTCCCCGAGGATCGCGCCTCCCATGATGCCAATGGCTGTGGCGGCGGCACGTCCATCGCCGCGGCCAATGGCGTTGCCGATGGCGCCACCGATCAGGCCGCCGATAAGCGCCCCGGCGCCGCTGCCGGTGCGCGGCGCCGCAGGGGCTGCAGCGGGGTCTTGCGAACACACCGTGCGAGGCACTGCAACCTGCTGCAAGACCGGTGTGGACGACAACACCCGGGCGACATCGGGTGGGTTGGCCACCGCTGCGGCGGGTGCTGTCGTGGCCATGCCGGCTGGGGTTGGTCCGGGCAGGGCCCCAACACCGCTGCCAATGACTTGCGGCGCGGTGACAACGGGTTCGGGGGTAGCGACGCCAGCGGCCGACATCGGCGCCGGCTGCAAGCCTGCCGATGCGGGCACCTGGGCGGCTGCACCTGCGGCAAGTCCGAGCCCGATGGCACAAGAACTGATGGACAGACGAATGGACATGGCAGATCCTTTGAACCTTGACCCTTCAACGCACGATGGAGGCGGACGGTTCACAAGAAATTCCGTGCGTGACCTGCAAAGAAGTGTAAACACCAGAGCGCGAGGGGCGCACCTTAGAAAGCTCAGGACGTGGCGGCAAGTGTGACAAACACCTCGCGTGCCGCCGCTATCGTGCTGTCGATGTCGGCGTCGGTGTGGGCCGAACTGACGAAGCCGGCCTCGTACAGCGCAGGGGCCAGGTAGTGTCCGCGCGCCAGCATGCCGTGGAACAGCCGATTGAAGCGCGGGCTGTCGCTGGTCATCACGGTCTGGTAGTTTTGAGGGAGCGGGTTAAGCAGGAAGAAGCCGAACATGCCGCCTTCCGAGTCGGCGCTGAAGGCAAGGCCGCAGCCGAGTGCAGCGGTGGTCAGGCCGGTGGTCAGGCGCTTCGTCTGGCGACTCAGCGCTTCAAAAAAGCCGGGTCGCGAAATGGCGGCCAGTGTTGCAAGACCACAAGCCGTGGCCACGGGATTGCCGGACAAGGTACCCGCCTGATAGACGGGGCCCATGGGTGCCAGTTTTTCCATGAGCACGCGTGGGCCACCAAATGCTGCCAGGGGCATACCTCCCCCAATGACCTTGCCCAGCACTGTGAGATCCGGTGCAAACCCAGGAATCTGGGTGGCGTACAGGGATTGGGCGCCACCCAGGGCCACGCGGAAACCGGTCATCACCTCGTCAAACACGAGCAAAGCACCGTGGTGCGAGCAAAGTTCTCGGCAACGCCGCATGAAGGGCACCTGCGCGCGAATGAAATTCATGTTCCCGGCAATGGGTTCAATCACCAGGCAGGCAATCCGATCGCCGTGCTGTGCAAACGCGGCTTCGAGCTGTTCGGTGTTGTTGTACTCAAGCACCAGCGTGTCGCGCACCACCTCGGGCGGAACGCCTGCGCTGGTTGGATGCCCGAAGGTGGCCAATCCGGAGCCAGCCTTGACGAGCAGCGCATCGGCGTGGCCGTGGTAACAGCCCTCAAACTTGATGATCATCGAGCGGCCGGTGGATCCGCGTGCCAGCCGGATCGCGCTCATCGCCGCTTCGGTGCCCGAGCTGACCAGGCGCAGCATTTCGATGGCGGGCATGTGGCGAATGATGGCCTCGGCCAATTCGACTTCGCGCTCGGTGGGGGCACCAAAGGAGAAACCATCGCGTGCGGCCGCCTGCACCGCTTCGAGGACTTCGGGATGGGTGTGTCCCAGGATCATCGGTCCCCAAGAACCAATGTAGTCAACGTAGCGAGTGCCAGCCGCATCCCAGACGTAGGCGCCTTGCGCGCGCGAGATGAAGCGGGGCGTACCACCGACGGCCCGAAACGCCCGCACGGGCGAATTGACGCCACCAGGAATGATTTGGCGCGCGCGCTCGAACAGTTGGAAATTGGGGTCGCTAGTGTCGGGTGTCATGATCTGGAAAGACAAAGGCATCGGTGCTCGGGTTGGTGCTGGCGGAGCTGTCCTCCTCGCTGGCGTCGTCCTGGGACGCGCGTGCCCAGAACAGCCGGTCGGGAACCACCAGCCCCATGCCGGGTTGGAAACCGTGATGCAGCGCCTGGTCGAGGTAGCCCAGGGCTTCGGCGGTGGCGGACTCCAGGTCAACGCCATTGGCCAACAGCGCGCTCAAGGTCGCCGTCAAGGTGTCTCCAGCCCCGCTGAAACCCGCGTCAAACTGGACAAACCCGTGACGCGCAACAACTTGACCATCCGAAAGCAGGACGTTTTCCAGGTGCTGGCTAGAAGTCGGGATGCCAGTGACCAGGACGTAACTCACCCCCGTTTCACGTGCCGCGGACGCGACATCGTGGGGGGTCGGACGTTGCTCGGACGACCAATCGGGCAGCAGCCATCGCCACAAGGTGGCCAGATTGCCCACAAGAAGGGTCGTCTGCGGGAGGATGAGTTCCTGCAAGGCGTCAAGATACATCTCGACGCGTGCGTCATCCCACCAACCCAGATTGGGGACGTACGTCACGACGGGGACATCCGCGTAATCCGACAGGATGGCAGCGATGGCTGCCACGACTTCGGGCGAGCCGGCAAACCCGACCTTGAACAGGTCGACGTCGATGTCTTCCAGGGTGGCACGCGCCTGATCGTCCACGGCGTCCTCGTCCAGTGCGTGACAGGCACTGGTTTCGCCGGTGTCGCGCGCGAGCACGCAGGTGACGACGGGCAAGGGATGTACACCCACGGAGGCGATGGCCGTGATGTCGGCGGCCAGACCTCCCGCACCGCTGGGGTCACTGGCATTGAAGACAAGCACAGTGGCCGGCTCGTCCGATGCGCCAGACTCGTCCGATTCGGCATTGGGGTCGGCGTCGGGCACCTCGCCGGCAGGGTCGGGAGGCTGGCTGGGGCTTGAGAACGAAATCACGGATGTTGCAACGCCGTCGACGGCGCGGCCCCGTGCCGCAGGCAATTGCGCGAAGCGGTGGTGTCCAGTCGATACAATCGTTGCATTCTATTCGAAGCCCCTTTAAGCTGTGACTGATACGAAGACTTGGATGTGCCTGATTTGTGGTTGGATCTACGACGAGGCTGTGGGTTCTCCCGAACATGGCATCGCTGCGGGAACCCCCTGGGCCAGCGTTCCGATGAACTGGACCTGCCCCGAGTGTGGCGCCCGCAAAGAGGACTTCGAGATGGTCCAGATCTGACCGGAGCTTTGGCCGATTTTCAAACTGGCAGGCCCATGGGCGCTTGGGGGAGTTCAAGTTGACGACGGCGGGTGCGAGTTACAAAGTGTTGGTGGTGGACGACAGCAACACCATACGCCGAAGTGCAGAGATTTTCCTGAAGCAGGGTGGTCACGAGGTGTTGCTCGCCGACGATGGATTTGACGCCTTGTCCAAGGTCAACGACTACCTGCCGCAATTGATCTTCTGTGACATCTTGATGCCCAAACTGGATGGCTACCAGACCTGCGCGATCATCAAGCGCAATGCGCGTTTTGCCGGCACGCCGGTCGTGATGTTGTCTTCCAAGGACGGGGTGTTCGACAAGGCCCGGGGTCGTATGGTGGGCTGCCAGGACTATCTGACCAAGCCATTCACCAAGGATCAGTTGCTTCAGGCTGTGCAGCAGTTCGGGGCAGCTTCCAAAGGAGCGGTCTGATGCCGATTCACAAAGTTCTGATCGTCGACGATTCAAAGACCGAACTGATGTACCTGACCGACTTGCTGGTCAAGGAGGGCATGCAGGTGCGTACGGCCGAAAACGCCGAAGACGCTTTCAAGCGCCTGTCCGAGGAAAAGCCCGATCTGATCCTGATGGACGTTGTCATGCCCGGGCAAAACGGGTTTCAGCTGACGCGTGCGATCACCCGCGACCCGAAATTCGCGGATGTGCCAGTCATCATGTGCACCAGCAAGAATCAGGAGACCGATCGGGTCTGGGGCATGCGTCAGGGCGCCCGCGACTACATCACCAAGCCGGTGGATGCGGCGGAGCTCAAGTCCAAGATCGCCGCGCTGCGATGACGGACTGAAAGGCTTGGCACGGAATGGCCCGACGCGAAGCCCTGCGGGAACTGCAAAGCCGGTTGGCCAATCGGCTGCAGGCTGCCCGCGAACAAGGGCAGGCCGCGGCATGGCTTGCCATCGAATGCGAGAAGCAGCGCTTTCTGATCCCGTTGACACAAGCGGGAGAGATCTTCGCTTTCTCCCCGATTCAACCCGTGCCCTACACGGCGAACTGGTTCCTTGGGGTGACCAACTTGCGTGGCGGATTGTGCGGCGTGGTCGACCTGTCGATGTGGCTTGGTCAAGGTCCGACGCTGGCCAGTGAACGCGCTGCGGCAGACGCCAACTTGATTCTGTTCAATCCTGCGCTCGAAATCAATTGCGCCATCCTGGCCGGGCGTCTGGTGGGCTTGCGGGGTGTCGAATCGTTCGTGGCTTCGTCCGAAGCACCGCCCCAGTCGCCGGAGTGCTTTGGCCATCAATACACCGACTCCCAGGATCTTGCCTGGCAGGAGATCAATCTCCAGCGCCTGGCGCAATCGCCGCTATTTCTGGGGATTGGCGCATGAATCGAGTCTTGAGGTTGCATCATGTCCGTATTTAGTCAGCTCAAACTTCTGATGGCGCGGGGCAAGCGCCGATCCCCTGGCCCCGAGACCATCGTGTCGAGCGATGGCGGCCTGCGCGAGGATCTGACGCTGGCCAGCATTCGCGGCGACGCCCAGGATTCCTCCTTGTTGCCGGAGAGCTCATCGGCCGCGGGGTCCACGGCCGCGCCCGATGCCCGGCAGATCGATGCGGCAGGCCGCGTGCGGCTTCCTTTCCTTGGGCTTCGTACTCAGGCACAGCACCAGCGTCTTCTGTACATCGGGTTGACCATTTCACTGGTCGTTCTTTCCGTCCTGGGCATCTATGCCCTGGCGCAGGCCAATCGTGTGGCCCAGCAGCTTGCGGCCGCCGGGCAATCGCTGATGCAGTCGCAGCGCCTGGCCAAGTCGTCTACGCAGGCTCTGATCGGAAGCAGCGCGGCTTTTCCCGAACTTCAGGACAGCGCAGCGGTGCTTGTGCGCATGGTGGATGGGCTCAAGTCCGGTGATCCGGCTGCAGGCATTGATGCGCTTCCCAATGCTTTTGCCGATGACCTGGAAAGAATCGCGCCCTTGATGGATCGCGCCAAGCGCAACACCAGCACCATCATTGCCCAACAGAAGGTGTTGCTGGACGTGGGCAGCGCGCTTCGAGAAATCAATCGTGAGTCCAGTGACCTTCTGGACATCGCCGAAACCGTTGCGTCGTTCAAGCTGCAGCAAAACGCGTCACCTGCCGAGATTTCGGCCGCCGGGCAATTGGTGATGCTCACGCAGCGCATCGGCAAATCTGCCAATGAATTTCAGACGATGGAGGGTGTGAGCCCTGAGGCCGTCTTTTTGTTGGGCAAGGACCTGAACACATTCCGTGAAATTGCGCAGGGCCTGCTGGAGGGCAGTTCCGAGTTGCGCCTGCCACCTGCCAAGGACACACAGACGCGCGAACGCATGTCCGCACTGATCAAGCTCTACGAACAAGTTCGGGGGCGCGCATCGTCGGTGCTGGGCAGTCTGCAGGGCCTGCTGGCCGCCCGCGATGCACAAGCCAGTATCAACGCGGACAGTGAACCCCTGCGCCAAGGTCTGCAAGATCTGCAAGACAAGCTGTCGGCTCGGTCCGGTCTGGGGTTGGGCACGGTTCTGGCATTGACGGCTGCTGCGTTGGCCGCGTTGCTGTGTGCCTGGGGCCTGGCGAGACTGCAGCTGTTCGAAAGCGTCGCACGGGCACGGGCCGCCGACGACATGCGCGCCCAGGCCCAACAGCAAGAACAGGAAGCCAAGCGCATCAATGACGCCACGCAGGCTGCCATTTTGCGGCTGATGAACGAGCTGCAGGCGGTGGCTGAAGGTGACCTGACGCAGGAGGCGACGGTGACCGAAGACATCACCGGCGCCATTGCCGACTCGGTCAACTACACGGTCGAGGAACTTCGGGCGCTGGTGGGCAACGTGCAAAACACAGCCACACGGGTTGCGCAAACGACATCCCGGGTCGAGGGCACGTCCACGGAGCTGCTGGCGGCGTCTTCCGAGCAGTTGCGAGAGATTCGCGAAACGGGTCGATCCGTGCTCGACATGGCCAGCCGAATCAACAATGTGTCCGGGCAGGCCCAGGAGTCAGCTGAAGTTGCGCGGCAGTCCCTGCAGGCTGCCGAGTCCGGGCTGCAAGCGGTGCAGAACGCCATTGGCGGCATGAACGCGATCCGCGACCAGATCCAGGAAACATCCAAGCGGATCAAGCGCCTGGGCGAGTCGTCGCAGGAGATCGGCGAAATCACCGAACTGATCTCGGACATCACGGAACAGACCAACGTTCTGGCGCTCAACGCGGCCATCCAGGCGGCCAGCGCAGGCGAGGCCGGCCGGGGCT
>CAYNWR010000080.1:5221-9585 GCA_964400915.1 uncultured Burkholderiaceae bacterium | reverse complement strand
GACCGGTCCGAAGGTCTCCTGCTTGACCACCTCCATCTCGCCGCGCACACGGTCGATCAGGGTGGGTGAATACGAAGCGCTGTTGCGCTGATTGCCATGCAGCAGGCGTGCGCCCTGCGCCACCGCATCGTTCACGCGGCGCTCGAACAGGCGGGCGGCCTGCTCGTCGATGACGGTGCCCATGTCCACCTTGGGATCCAGGGGGTCGCCGTAGCTCCATGCGGCGGTCTTCACGCGCAGCGCTTCGGTGAAGTCCGAAGCCACCTTCTCGTGCACGAAGATGCGCTTGACGGCCGTGCAGCGCTGGCCGCTGTTCTTGTAGCTGCCGTTGGCCGCCAGGTCGGCGGCCTTGAGCACGTCGGCGTCGTCCATGACCACAATCGGATCGTTGCCGCCCAGCTCCAGGATCTGACGCTTGTACACAGCCTTGGCGGCGATGTACTTGCCGATCGGCACGCCGCCCGTGAAGGTGACGATGTCGACATCCTCATTGGTCAGCATCTCATCGGCGATTTCACGGGGATCGCCGGTGATCACACTTAACATGGGCGGTGGCAGGCCGGCCTCGTACAGCACATCGGCCAGCAGGATCGCGGCCAAAGGGGTCTTCTCGGTGGGCTTGAGCACCATGCGGTTGTTGGTGGCCACCGAGGGCGCCACCTTGTGGATCACCTGATTGAGCGGGTGATTGAAGGGTGTGATGGCGCTGATCACGCCCATCATCGGCTCGCGCATCGTGTGCACGCGCCGCTGCTTGCCGTGGTGTGTGAGATCGCAGGCGAACGATTGCCCGTCGTCCACCAGCGCCTGCTGGGCGGCAAACAGCAGCACATCGCTGGCGCGGCCCACTTCGTACAAGGTGTCCTTGATGCACAGGCCCGACTCCAGCGTGATGGTGCGCGCGATCGCCTCCTTGCGCGCGGCAATGATGTCGCCCGCCTTCATCAGGATCTTGTAGCGCTCGTGCCGCGTGAGGGTAGGCTTGTAGTCGCGGGCGATCTTGAAGGCGCGGCGCACATCCTCGATGCTGGCCTTGGGCACGGTGGCGATGACTTCGCCGGTGTAGGGGTAGCGGATGTCGATGGTCCGGTCGGTGTGGACCTTCTCGCCAGCGATGCGCATGGCCTCGCGCTGCGGGGCGTCGACGATGTGGGATGGGGTGTTCATGGGGTCTGGTTCTCCTATTCTGGAATCGTATGCAATGGGAATGGCTCGTCAAAAGGGGTCAAGGCGCTCTGCGGTGCAAGCGGCGTGTGTCGCAATCATGGCCGCGGTGCAAGCACCAGGCGTGCGCCGCTTCGCGCGCGCCCGTCTGCCGCGTGAAAGTGGATGACCAGTTCACCGCTGTCGGCGTCGATGCGCAGGGATCCGTAGGTGTGCTCGACCTGCCCCTCGTCGGTAAAAACGCGCCTTGGATTGAGCGAGGTATCGAGCTTGCCGTCGCCGGCGCCAGCGCGCAACGGACCGATGTTGGCCTCGTGAAAATCGGGTGTGCCGTCGCCGTCGGGGTCGTAGGCGATGAGGTTGCTGAAATGCTGGTCGCCGGTCAGGAAGACGACGTTGGCGATGCGCTCGCGGAGCAGATGCGCAACGAGCTCGCGCAACTCGCGCCCGTAGGCATAGGGATTGTCGGCCTCCAGAGGCAGCCAGGCATCGCGGTAGATGCGGCGCTCGGGGTCGCGCTCATTGCCTCCCTCGATGGCCAGCGGTACCGAACTCACCACCACCTTCCACAGCGCGGTGCTGTGGGCCAGCTGCTCCTTGAGCCAGCGCTTCTGGGCAGCGCCCAGCATGGTCTTGGGCGCAGCATCGGAGTCCACGCGGTAGCGCGGATCGCGATAACTGCGCGTGTCGAGCATGAAGACCTCGAGCAACGCGCCCCAACGCAAGGTGCGGTACAGCCGCCGGCCTTCGGGGTTGAGTGCCCTGTCGCTCTCAGGCGACGCGGGCAGCACGGGCAGCGGATTCCACTCGAACATGGCCTGTCGCCCTGCGTGGTACAGCCCCGGGTTGTGGAAGACGGACAGTCGGCTCTTGTCCGGGCTGCGCGGACGTGCAGGATCGCTGTTGCGCAGCCGCGCATCGCGAGCAAGCTCCTCGGGCCGCGGCCCGTGCACCATCTCCGGTCCGCCACTGTCGTTGACGAGTTCGTGATCGTCCCAGGTCGCCACCAGCGGGGTGGTGCGATAGAAGCGGTCGATGTGGGCTTCGTTGCGGTGATAGAGCCAGTCGCGCCGGAAGTCGTCGAGTGTGCTCACGTAGCCGGGGCCAGGCTTGGGTATCTGGAAGGCATTGCCCTTGGCGAAGGCCTTGTCCGGCGCTTCGACGGTGACGGGGCGATCGCTGTAGAGCATGTCACCCAGCGCGATGAAGAAGTCGGCACTTTCGGCGCGCATCGCCTCGAAGATCGGCCATCCCGTCTTGCCGCTTGGATTGCCGGGCGCAAGCCGGCCGTGGCCCTGGCCGCCGAGGTCGGCGCCAAAAATCAGCTTGACCGCACGCCGCGCCGTTGGGGCCGGCGCGGTGACGAAGCCGGCGCGCGCGGGCAGTGGCGTACCGTCGGCGCGTGTGAGGCGCCAGTGGTAGCGCGTTTCGGGCTTCAGGTTTCGAATCTCGACCTGCGCCGTCAGTCCGCCGGCCAGATCGAACCGGGCCGCCATTGCCTGCACCGGCTGCTCGAAATGCGCTTCTTCGGAGATCTCGAAGCGCATGTCGCCCACAGCCTCGACGCGGGCCCACAGGACGGCACCGTCGGCCCGCGGATCACCCGTGGCCAGCAGTTGTGCCTGTGCCGGGGGCAGCTGCATCAGCAGCCAAATCGCCAACCTCACAAATCCTGCTGCTGGCATGGCACGCTCCTTGTCAGGCGTCAAAGGCCCGCAGGCCCTGCGGACTGATGGCCCACCCGGTGGTGGTGCGGTCGGCCTGCGACAGGCGCCAATTCAGCATGCGGCGCGCCATGTCCAGGGCTGCACCCTGGTGCGCCGGATCGTCGGCCACATTGCACAGCCAGTGAGGGTCGGTCTGCAGGTCAAACAACAGGGGCGGGAGCGCCGCACAGTGCACGTAGGCATAACGCTCGCCCCGCAGGACGGCCAGGCTGCAGTCGTCGCGCGCGATCCCCAGGTGTTCGTGGGCGCGCCCGCCGGCCAGATCGCGGAAGTCGTATTCCCAATGGGCTTCGCGACGCCAATCGGAGGGCTGCTCGCCGCGCGTGAAGGGCAGCAGCGAACGGCCGTTGCATTGGCGCGGAACCGGGGCACCAAGCCAGTCCGTCAGCGTCGGCAGCAGATCGACGTTCTCGGTGAACGCATCGACCTGCGCGCCACGCGTGGTGTTCGCCGAGGCACGCGGGTCCACCACGATGCAGGGAACGTGGTAACTCTGCGGAAAATACCCGCGCTTGGCCACCAGGTGGTGATCGCCCAGTTGTTCACCGTGGTCGCTGGTGAGGACGATGAGCGTGCGATCCAGCTGACCACTTTCCTCCAGCAAGGCCATCACACGTCCGACGTGGTGGTCCACCTCGGCCAACAGGCCAAAGTAGGCAGCGCGCATGCGGGCCACATCCGCCAGATCCAGGTCGCGTGCAAGGCCAGGCATCCAGTGCATCGCACTCTTGACTTGCATGGTGTCCAGGATGAGCTTGGTGAGCGGATGCACGGCGGCCTCGGCCGCGGCGTTGGCGGCGCGCACCGGGGGCAAGGTGTCGCGAGGATCGACCAGACGGTGGTAGGGGGCCGAGGGCATCAGTGGCGGGTGAGGGCGGAAGAACCCCAGATGCATGAACCAGGGCTTCTGGCGCCGGATCCGCAGGTAGTCAAGAGCGCCTTCGGCGCACCAGGCGGTGTCCGTGTGCTCGGCCGCGATCGGGCTGGGCGGGAACCATTTCGGGTCGTGTTCCCCAGGGGGTGGCCGAAACAGTTCCTCGAATTTACCGGGGATCTCGTAGCCCTGGCCAGACAACCAGGCCAGGTAGTGCTCGCGCGGCTCTTCGAAATCCCGCACGATGTTCCAACCCCCGGAAATGGAGTTGGTGGTGAAGCGCGGGTCGTTGGCGTGGGCGTGGCGCGGATCGGGGACCGTGGTGGTGTAGCCCACCAGGGCCGGTTCATAGCCCAGTTCACGGGCGAACATGGGCAGCGTCTTCAGGTGCTGGGCGGTGGGCGCGTCGTTGGTGATCACGCGGTGGTTCATCACGTACATGCCGGTGGCCAGCGAGGCGCGACTGGGCCCGCAGGGGGAGCCTTGTGCATGGTGGCGACGAAAGCTCACGCCGCGTGCAGCCAGGCGGTCGATGTTCGGTGTCACGGCATTGGGGTGCCCAAAACACCCCAGCGCGTCGCCGCGCAATTGGTCGATGA
>CAYNWR010000080.1:0-5121 GCA_964400915.1 uncultured Burkholderiaceae bacterium | reverse complement strand
ACGAGGCGACCCAGGTACATCACCGCCACGCGATCGGCGATCATGCGCACGACGCCCAGGTTGTGCGTGATGAACAGCATGGTCAGCGCCAGGCGGGAGCGCAATTCGGACAGCACGCGCAGGATCTGGGCTTGAACCGAAACATCCAAGGACGAAACCGCCTCGTCCGCAACCAGGAAGCGCGGTTCCAGGATCAATGCCCTGGCAATGCCCACACGCTGACGCTGTCCGCCTGACAGTGCATGGGGAAAGCGCCGCGCGAGGCTTGCATCAAGTCCGACGAGAGCCAAGGCCTGTGCCACCCGATGCGATTGCTCGGCGGCTGAGCCCAGGCGGTGCACGACCAAGCCTTCCGCAATGATTTCACCAACGCTCATACGCGGATCGAGAGAGGCCATGGGATCCTGGAAGACGATCTGCATGTGGCGCCTTGCCTGGCGCAGTCCCGAGGGTGTGAGCGCGGTGAGATCGCCGCCAGAAAAGTGGATGCGGCCGGTGGTGGGCTCGATCAGGCGCAGCAGGGTGCGGCCCAGGGTGGTCTTGCCGGATCCCGACTCCCCCACCAGCGCCAGGGTCTCGCCCTGTCGCACGTTCAGGCTGACATCGTCGACCGCTTTGAGAACCTGCGGGCGCAACCAACGGCGGCCAACCGGAAACCAGGTGGAGACGTGCTCGGCGCGAAGCAGCTCAACGGGTGTGGGCGTGTTCATCAACCAGCGTCCAGTTCAGCGTGGCGCAGGCAGCGGACCTCGTGCACGGACGGGAGCGTGGCCAGTGTCTGCAGCAGGGGCATATCAGCCGTGCAGCGAGCCGGGTCGGCATGACGGCATCGCGGGTGGAAGGCACACCCGCCCGGCAGGTGCGTCAGAGGCGGCATGGAGCCGGGTATCGGCTCGACCATCGCGCCGACCGCCGTGCCGGCGACATTGGGCATCGATTGCAGGAGGCCTGCCGTATAGGGGTGCCGAGGCCCAGCGAAGAGGGTGTGAACATCCGCCCGTTCAACGATGCGACCGGCGTACATCACCGCCACTTCGTCGGCCATCTGGGCGACCACACCCAGGTCATGGGTGATGAACAACAGCGCCGCACCCATCTCCCGTTGCAGCCGACGCATCAATGCCAGCACCTGAGCCTGCACGGTCACGTCAAGGGCCGTGGTCGGTTCGTCGGCGATCAGCAATCGCGGCCGGCAGGCCAGCGCCATCGCGATCATCACCCGCTGACGCATACCGCCCGACAGTTCATGGGGATACGCGCGCTGGCGTGCCGCAGCGTCGGGAATCCCCACCAGTTGCAACAGCTCCAGCGACCGGACATCGGCTTGTGTGCAGGTCAGGCCTTCGTGGCGCACCAGCGCTTCTGAGATTTGCCAGCCGACACGAAACACCGGGTTGAGCGAGGTCATCGGCTCCTGAAAGATCATGGCCAAGGCCTTGCCGCGCAGCGCCTGCATCTGCGCCAGCGGAGCGCTCAGCAGTTCCACCATGCCCTGGCCGGTGTCCAGGTGCACCTCGCCCGCCAAGGTGACACCGCGGCCAGCCGTGCCCTTGCCGACCAGGCGCATCAGCGCCAGCGAGGTGAGGGATTTTCCGGCGCCAGATTCGCCGACCAAGGCGAGCGTGCGGCCGGCATGCAGATCGAAATCAAGGCCATCGACGGCTGGCAGGCGGGCGCCGCCGAAGTGCAAGAGTACGCGCAGCCCGCGCACGCGCAGCACCGGATCGCCTTCAGCGCGCTCAGTCATCGACCTTGACATCCAGCACGTCGCGCAACCAGTCACCCAACATCTGCACGATGAAGGTGATCGTCACGATCACGGCAGCAGGAGCAACCGCCACCCACCAGGCAAAGATGAGGTGATCTCGCCCGTCACCGACCATCCGCCCCAGCGACGCCGTGGGCGGTTGCACACCGATCCCCAGGAAGGACAGGGACGATTCCAGCAGCAGGATCGACGGAAAATTGAGTGTCAGCAACACGATCAGGGGGCTGGCGATGTTGGGGAGCACATGGCGCCAGGCGATGAAGGGTGTGGTAGCACCCAAGGCCCGCGCCGCCTCGATGAAGGGCATTTCGCGCACCTGCAGCACTTGCCCGCGCACGATGCGGGCGTAGGTTTCCCATCGGGCAAGCCCCACCAGGAGGATCAGCACGGGAATGTCCGAGCCAAAGGCTGCGATCCCCACCAGTACCAGAAGCAGGAACGGCACCGTGATGAACACGTCGACCACCATCATCACCACGCGGTCGACCCAACCTCCCAGCAAACCTGCCAGCAAACCGGCGGTCGTGCCCACCAGCGCACTGACCACGAGTCCGAGCAAGGCGATGCCCACGCTCACGCGAATGCCATGAATGCATCGGCTGAGCAGATCGCGGCCCAACTGGTCCGTACCCAGCCAGTGGCCACTCTCATAGCCCTCCATGCCCAAAGGCGCCCTGAGTTTCAGGAGGATCTGTGTCTGCACCGGGTCATGTGGCGCCACCCAGGGAGCCAACAAGGCCGCCAATGCCAGCAAGATCGCCACCACCACGCAGCACCGGATCGTTGCCGGCATGTGGCGCCAGGCGAGGCGGTGACGCAGGGTGTGCAAGGTGTCGGCGCCTGGGCCAGCGACGGTGGCGTCGGAGACGGTGTTGGCGAGGTTCATGCGTTCAACATCGCTCAGTGATCTACCCGCACCCGCGGGTCGGCCATCGCATAGGCCAGGTCTACGAAGAGGTTGACGGCGACCACGACCAGCGCATAGGCGATGACCCCGAACTGCAGCACGGGAAAATCGCGTCGGGATACCGAACCGGTCAGCACCTTGCCCACGCCTGGCCAGGAAAAGACCGTTTCAACAATGAGCGAACCGTTCACCAAGCCCGCCACTTCCAAGCCCAGCACCGTGATCAGGGGCAGCACCGCGTTTCGCAAGGCATGAACACCGATCACACGCGGCTCCAGCAGACCCTTGGCGCGGGCCGTTCGCACATAGTCCTGGTTCAGGACATCGAGCATGGTGCTGCGCATGTAGCGCGCGTTCACGGCCATCAGGGGCAATGCCAGGGTGATTGCTGGCAACACGTGGTGTGCCGGGGTGCTGGCACCCGTGCTCGGAAGCCAATTGAGGTGGTAGCCGAAGACGAGAATGAGCACGATCGCGATGATGAAGTGGGGCACGGCATAGCCCACGAACGTCAGCCCCATCGCGACACGGGCTCCAGCACGTCCACGCCAAAGCGCGCTGGCCAGGCCCAGTGGCAGGCCCACCGCGGTGCCCAACACCACGGCCAAACCGGCGAGTCGCAAAGTGGGGGCCATGCGTTCGGCGTAAACCTGCACCACAGGACGCCGCTCGACGATGCTCAAGCCAAACTCACCACGAGCGATGTTGCGCAGATAGGTCACAAATTGCTGTGGCAGTGGCTGATCGAGCCCCCATTCGCGCTCCAGCTCGACGATTTGCTCAGGTGTTGCGCCATCGCCATAGAGCAGATCCACCGGCGATCCGGTCATTCGGATCGCGGCAAAGCAGCCCATCAGCACCAGCAACACGGTCAATGCCGCGCGACCTGCTCGCCAGGCAAGGAATTGCAGCATCGGGGCTACCTGTCAGCGGGATGGCGGCCAGGCACGCAGGTCAATTTCCTGGGGTTGCCGGGGTCAACGGCCTTTGAGCGCAATCTGCCCTGCGCGAAAGGTCAGCTCATACGGCCTCTGCGCGGTGGGAATGCGCCACTCGATGTCTTCGCGCATTGCGTAGCCCTCGTAGGGCTGGTAGAGCACCACCCAGCCACTTTCGGCGTCGGCGATCTCCTGCAATTTTCGGTAGGCAGCCTGGCGTTCCTTGACGTCCGTGGCAAACCGCGCTTTTTCGTACGTGGCTTTCCACTCTGGATGGGTCGGCTTCCACAGCCCGCGCTGGCTGACCCACGAACTGGGCGACCAATGGGTGTCGAAGGCGCCCATCGGATCGGGGTAGTACATGGGATTGGACCAGGGACGCATGTGCACATTGGTGTGGTCACCCGTGCCAAAAAACGCTTCACTCTGGCGCAGCTTCACGTTGATGCCAGCCTTCTTCCACATGTCGGCAACCGCCTGTGCCCCCAGGTCACCGTAGAGGTAGTACTCGGGGAAAAAGACGATTTCGATGGGTTCACCCTTGTACCCGGCCTTCTTGAGCAAGGCCTTGGCCGCGTCGAGGTCGTATCGGTAGAAGTTGAGGTCGGGCATGAACAACGGCTCGCCGTATTCCGCAAACTGATGGGCCTTGGGCGCCTTGCCACGGCCGCCCCACAAGGCCTTGACCAGCATCTCGCGGTCAATCGCCAGGTTGAGCGCGCGACGCAGGTCCGGGTGGGCCATTTGTGGGTGGCTCATGTTGATCACCCAGATGTGGAAGATCGGCAATGCAGATCCCACGATCCGATAGCCCTTCACCCGCCGCACCGCAGCCTCCTGGTCCGGCGGCACATTGGTGATGAAATCGACTTCCTTGTTCACCAGTGCAGTGATGCGCGCAGCGACTTCGGGGATTCGAAGGTAGGTGAGCTTGTCCAGGGGCGGACGCTCACCCCAGAATTTCTCGTGTCGAAGCAGAACGGCCTGTTCGTTGGGCTTGAGCATGTCCACCAAATAAGGCCCGGTCCCCACGGGCTTGAGTGCGGATGCGTCCAGGCCCACGCGCTCGACATAGGCCTTGGAGGTGATGCCCGCATTTCGCGCGGACAGCAGCGTCTCCATCAATGGGTCGGCGCGGTGGGTGTGGATGCGGACCGTAAGCCGGTCCACGACATCCACCGACTTGAAGTTGTAGAAAAAGCGACCGTTGCTGGCACGAAAGCGCGGGTCCTTGGGTTGAAACACGCGCTCCAGCGAAAACTTCACGTCCTCCGCGCCCATGATGGTGCCGTCGTGCATGACGACGCCATCGCGCAGCTTAAGCTCCATCGTCGTGGGCGCGACCATTTTCCAGCTCGTCGCCAGACCGGGAACAAATTTCAGGGGCGAAGCGTAGTTGTCGCGCTCAATGAGGGTGTCGAAGATGTTGTGGAGAAACTGGGCCTCGTTGTTGCCGGTCGCTTCATTGACATCCAGCGAACGCACGTGTGACGCCACGCCGATGCGCA
>CAYNWR010000079.1:0-9589 GCA_964400915.1 uncultured Burkholderiaceae bacterium | reverse complement strand
GCGCGGATGTAGGTGGACTGCACGCGCTGGATCACGGCCGTGCCTTCCAGTTGGGCGCCCATTTGCTTGCGAACGGTTGAACTGCCGCCGTCGCAGCCGACGAGGTAGCGCGCGCGCATCTGGCGCGAGGTGTTGTGGTCCAGGTCGAGCAGCGCCACGGTGACGCACCCGTCTTCTTGGATATGTCCCGTGACTTGTGTGCGGTTGAGCAAGCTCACGCCGGCTTGAGCGGCCGCATGACCTAGCAGCAGGGGCTCCAGATACACCTGGTTGATGCGATGTGGCGGCTCCGGTGTGGGCCACCAGCCGTCGGGACCCGTGGTATCGCTGTATCGGTCGCGGCGACAGGGAATGGAAATGCGGGTGAGTTCGATCCCCGTCAAGCTGGTTCGAAAAGCGATGTCGTTGGGATGATCGGCGGGCAAACCGCCCTCGCGCAACTTGCTGGCGACACCCAGGCGGCGAAACACCTCCATGCTGCGTGCAGAGACATGGTTGCATTTGACGTTGGGTGGCTCGGCATAGCGCCGCGGTTCGGCGATGGTCACGCGCACACCGCGGCTGGCCAGGTCCATGGCGAGGGTCAGGCCGACGGGGCCTGCACCGGCGATAAAGACGTCGACGTCACATTCGGCTGTCATCCATCCGTCCTTATTCCAATTTGATGTTGGCCGACTTGATCACCTTGGCCCACTTTGCGGTTTCCGATCGGATATAGGCCTCGAAGGCTTCAGGGCTGGTCGGCGTCGGTTCGACGCCTTGCGCCCGCATGCTGGTCTTGATCGCCTCATCCTGCAGGGCAGCGGTGATTTCAGCGTGAAGCCGCGACACGATCGGCGCCGGTGTGCCCGCTGGCGCCACAACGCCGAACCACCCCGTGGAGTCGTAACCCTGCAAGCCCGCCTCGGCCGCGGTGGGCACCTCGGGCAACTGGGGAAGTCGCTGGGGACTGGTGACCGCGTAGGCCAACAACTTGCCGGCACGGATGTGCTGCAGCGCCGAAGGCAAGTCCACCACCGCCAGCGGCACCTGGCCTGCCAGCACGTCCAGCGCTGCCGGGCCGGAGCCGCGATAGGGCACCTCAGTGAACTTGATGTCGGCCATCTGGGCAAGCAGCTGCGAGCTCAAGTGCATCGCCGTTCCGTTGCCGCCATGTGCCATGGACAACTTGCCTGGCTGCGCCTTGGCGAGGGTGATCAGCTCGCGCAGGTTCTTGGCACCCAGAGACGGATTGCCGACGATCACAAAAGGGATCGCCGCGAGCATGGTCACGGGCTTGAAGTCCTTCAAGGGATCGAAGGGCATCTGTGGATACAGGCTCACATTGGCTGAGAGCGCGCCGGCGGCACCGACACCCAGGGTGTAGCCATCCGGGGGCGCCTTGGCCGCCAGGGCGAGCCCGACATTGCCGCCTGCGCCCGGACGGTTGTCCACCACCACCTGCTGACCAAGCTTGTCGTTCAGGCGCGGCACCAGCATGCGCACCACCGCGTCGGCGCTGCCGCCCGGAGGGAAGGTGACGATCACCCGAATGGGTTTGTCGGGGTAGTTGCTTTGCGCCTGCACGGCCGGCGCCCATTGGGCCAGCAGTGCCGCTGCAAGGATCCATGCACGCATGAGTCGATCTCCTCTGGTTGTCCGCCGTGACGGCCAAATATGGCACAGCTTCAAAGATCTGCCGGGTTCAAGGGATCAAGTTCGCGGCGACGTTGGGCGCCTGTCGAGCACATTCATAATGACTTGCGTTCGACGATCACCATCCATCGCCCATGTACCTCCCGCCCCAATTCAACGCCAAGAATCCGGAGACTGCGGCGCGCATCATGCGTGCGCACCCCTTTGCCAGCCTGATCTCCAATGATGAGGATGGCTTTCCGTTTGTCACGCATCTGCCCTTGCACCTGCAGCTGCAATCCCAGCAGCCTGAGTTGCCCCATGTGTTTCGCCTGCTGGGCCATTGCGCCAGGCCCAACCCCCACTGGCGCTACCTGCAGGCGCGGCCCAAGGCGCTCGTGACCTTCGTTGGGCCTCATGCCTACATGTCGCCTTCGGTGTACCCCGACCGGGCGCGTGTACCCACCTGGAACTACCTGGCCGTGCATTGCCAGGTGCAGGCACGACTGATCGAGGAGCCCGCGGCAAAGGACGATTTGCTCAAGCAGCTCATCGGGGAGCACGAGCCGGCCTACGCGGCGCAGTGGCGCAGCCTGGGCGAGGACTTTGCCCACAAGATGCTGGCGGGCATCGTCGCGTTTGAACTGGACGTGATCGACTGGCAATGCAAGATCAAGATCAACCAACATCGACCCGAGGCGCACGCTGCCATGTATGCCCAGTACGCTGGCGGGGGCCCTGGTGAGCGCGCTCTGGCCGGCTGGATGCGGGACGCGGGCCTGAAAGTCGAGACAAGCTGAGCAAGGTGTTGGCCATGAAAGCCATCGGGTCCATCGTCGTGTTGGTTCTGGTGCTGGCTGTGGTCGGCAAACTCGTAACGCAGCAGCTGGCACCCCGGCCTGCGCCGGCGGTGCCGGCAAACCCGTCCATGCCGTCAAACCTTCCGCAGGGCACGCCACAACAACAGGTTCAACAGGTCAAGCAGGCTGTGGATGGCCTGCTGCAGGCGCCGCGCCCCGTGGACGATGCCCAATAGGGTTTTCTGGCGATGTTTCTAACAATTTTTGCCATGAGCGAGCGTCAACAATGGACTGTTTGCTATAAAAATTGATGAACTCCGATGCAGACCTGCAATGGATGCGCCGGGCGCTCGAGCTGGCCCATGCAGCGGCGGCGGCTGGCGAAGTGCCCGTGGGAGCGGTGGTGGTCAAGAACGGTGTGGTGGTGGGCGAAGGGGCCAACGCGCCGATAGCCCGGCATGATCCGTCGGCTCACGCAGAGATCCAGGCGCTGAGGGCCGCCGGCGAATCGCTGCGCAACTACCGCCTCGATGGCTGCACGCTCTACGTGACACTCGAACCTTGCGCCATGTGTGCCGGCGCCATTGTTCAGGCCCGCATCCAGCGTCTCGTCTTTGGCGCCGTTGATGCGAAGGCCGGCGCCGCTGGTTCGGTTCTGGACGTGTTCGCGTCCCCTACCATCAACCACCACACCCAGGTGGAAGGCGGCCTTCTGGCAGACGAATCGGCTGCCGTGCTGCAGGACTTTTTTGCCAGACGGCGCAAGGAAAAAGTGATGAACACCCAGCCCTTGAGGGACGACGCGGTGCGAACCGACGAAGCGCGTTTCGCCGACCTGCCGGGGTACCCGTGGCAAGCGCAGTACCTCAGTGACCTGCCGACGCTGGACGGTCTGCGCATGCACTTCCTCGACGAAGGCCCCCGCGACGCAACCATCACCTGGTTGTGCTTGCACGGCAATCCAAGCTGGTCCTACCTGTACCGCAGGATGATCCCGGTCTTTCTGTCGGCCGGCCACCGGGTCGTGGCGCCCGATCTCATCGGTTTTGGCAAGAGCGACAAACCCAAAAGCGAAGCCGCCCACAGCTTCTCCTGGCATCGACAGGTGTTGCTGGAGTTTGTCGAACGCCTCGATCTGCACGGGGTCCGGCTCGTGGTGCAGGATTGGGGAGGGCTGTTGGGCCTGACCCTGCCGATGGAATCCCCAAGCCGGTATCACGGGCTGCTCGTCATGAACACAACCCTGGCGACGGGCGACGCGCCACTGTCGCCCGGCTTTCTGGCATGGCGCGACATGTGCGCCAGGAATCCGGACTTTGACGTCGCCCGCTTGTTTGCGCGCGGCAACCCACACATGTCAGCTGCGGAATGCGCAGCCTACAACGCGCCGTTTCCAGACCGCGGGCACCGCGCCGCGCTGCGGGCCTTTGCGCCCATGGTTCCGGAAACCCCCGACAGCGATGGTGCCGCAACGTCATGCAAGGCGAGGACCTTTTGGCGCGATCAATGGCAGGGTCGCTCCTTCATGGCGATCGGCACCCAGGATCCGGTGCTGGGGGTCCCCGTCATGCAGGCCTTGCGCCAGGTCATTCGCGGCTGTCCCGAGCCCATGCACGTTGAACGCGGCGGGCATTTTGTGCAGGAACTTGGCGAACCCATTGCGGAGTCTGCCTTGCGCCACCTGAGCTGAGAAAGCGTCGCCACATGTCCAGCAGCCCTCACATCTACATTTACTCGCCCAGCGGTGCGGTGCGCGACCGCGTGGGATTTCGTCGGGCTGTCAAGCGGCTTCAGGCGCTCGGAGCCCAGGTCGAGATCGACCCTGCGGCCTTGAGCTCCTGGCAGCGTTTTGCCGGGGACGATGAGGCCCGGCTGGCCGCCATCACCCGCGCCGCCAGCAGCGGCGCCGATGTGGCCTTGATCACGCGCGGTGGCTATGGCCTGACCCGGATCCTGCCGCAGTTGCCATCCCGGGCGATCGCGCGTTCGGTGCAGCGCGGCACACGCTGGGTGGGCATGAGCGATTTCACCGCGCTGCAATGCGCGGTGCTTGCGGCCACAGGGGCTTCCACCTGGGCCGGTCCAGCCCTGGGCGATGATTTCGGTGGCGAGGCGGCGCCGGACGACATCATGCAGGCCTGTTTCGAGGACGTCCTTCAGGGGCGCAGCGAAGGCTCCGGATGGACACTACCCGCTGCCGAAGCAAGTGATTTCGAAACACCGGCCAGTGTGCTCTGGGGCGGCAACCTGGCCATCCTGGCGGGCTTGGCCGGGACCCCCTACCTGCCAGAGGTGCCACGGGGCATCCTGTTTGTCGAAGACGTGCACGAGCATCCCTACCGCATCGAGCGCATGCTCACCCAATTGCTGCATGCCGGGGTGCTGGCCCGCCAACGGGCGATCCTGTTGGGACAATTCAGTCGCTATCAACTGACCCCACACGACAAGGGCTTTCGCCTGGCGTCGGTCGTGGCATGGCTGCGCCAGCAGATCAAATGCCCGATCTACACGGGCTTGCCGTTTGGCCACGTGCCGACGAAAGTCCTGCTACCCGTGGGGTACAAGTCAAGGTTGATGGTGGCGGGGCGCGAAGCGCTGCTGTACTGGGGCGCCTGACCCATTTGAATGGCCGTGCCCAGGTGTGGCGCGGGCCGGGTGATCAGATGTCTTCGAGGGGGCTCGGGCGCGAGTTGAGTGCCTCGGGGATCAAGCCCTGGAACATTTCCCGCAGGGACTCGACGCGATGGCGGGCGACGAGTTCCCCGTGCATCATGGCCAGGGCAAGCAGCAGGTCGCCGCGCATGAACCACAGCGATTCGATGTCGCGGCAATACATGATGCGCCGCTCGAGCAGCGGATATTGCTGACCCCCAACCGGCCCAAGGCTGGACAGCATGGCGCAGCGGATGTGTTCCATGCGCTCGGCCTTCTGTGCGTCGCTTGGCGGCGCAACCGCGCCGAAGAACGTCTGCACACTGTGTTTGAACGAAGTCGATTTGCTGAACATGACTGGGGCACCAACTGGGATGGACTTGCGACCAAGCCAGAACGGATCGGTCGGTTAACCAATGGTGCTTACCTTAGCCGAGCCAGGGCCCGAAGCCAAGCCATCGCCTGCTCGATTTGTTCAAAAAACAACAAATAAATCAAACACTTGTCACGGATATGTCAAGCGGTTTCTTGATGCGGTGCCGATGAAATCAGATCAATCAATTGATTGAACTATGGTAAATCGGCAGCATTGTCTGATGCTTGGGCCGGCATCAATCGGCTTTGGCGCCCGATGCCCGCACGATCGGTCCCCACCGCGTGACTTCAGCTCGAAGCATCTCGGCCATCTGTTCCGGGCTGTTGCCCAGGATGATGTACCCCAGCTCGGTCATGCGTTTGATGAAATCGGGTGACTTGGTGCCTTTCAGGGCTTCCGCATGCAATTTGGTGATCACGTCGCGGGGTGTGCCTGCGGGGACCGCCAGTCCGAACCAGACGCCGGATTCGTAGCCGGCCACGCCGGCCTCGGCGATGGTTGGTACGTCAGGCAACGCCGGATCACGCCGGGCCCCGGTGGTTGCCAGCGCCTTCAATTTGCCGGACTTGACGTGTGGCAGGGCCGACGGGATGTTGTCGAACATCATCATCACCTGCCCGCCCAGCAGATCCGTGACAGCCGGGGCGCTGCCCTTGTAAGGGATGTGCGTCAGGTTGACCTGCGCCAGGTGCTTGAACATCTCGCCCGACATGTGAATGCTGGTGCCCGAGCCAGCCGAAGCAAAGTTCATCTGGCCCGGCTGTGCCTTGGCCAGCGCAATGAGCTCCCCAACCGTGTTGGCCTTGACCGATGGATGCGTGACCAGCACGTTGTTGAGAGAAACGAGGCCGATGACCGGTGCCAGCTCCTTGTTCGGGTCAAAGGGCATGCGGCTGTAAAGAGCCGGATTGATGCCGTGGATGCCGCTGGTGGTCATGAACAGGGTGTGACCATCTGGTGCAGATTTGGCAGCTTCCGCGCCGCCGATGTTGCCGCCGGCGCCGGGCTTGTTCTCCACGGTGACGGGCTGTCCCAAGGTCTTGGTGAGTTCCGCGGCAATTGCCCGGGACGCAATGTCCACCGCGCCACCTGCGGGGAAGGGACAGATCAGCCGGACGGGGCGGCTTGGATAGGTCTGGGCCCGTGTGGGCGCCACACCGGTGATGCCAAACAGGGTGGCCAGACCCAACAAGGCCAGGGTGTTTCGCCGCATGGATGTCTCCTTTATGCTGTGGTTCATGAAACTCTACAACTACTTTCGGTCATCGGCGTCGTTCCGTGTTCGCATCGCGATGGAACTCAAGGGACTGCCGTACGAGTACGTCAGTGTGCACCTCGCACGTGGTGACCATCGATTGCCCGCGTACGCTGCGGTCTCGGACGACCAACTGGTGCCGCTGCTCGAACTCGATGATGGCACGCGCCTCACACAATCCATGGCCATCATCGAGTATCTGGAGGCCGTCTCGCCACAGCCGGCTCTGATGCCTGCCGATGCCCTGGGACAAGCGCGCGTGCGTGCGCTGGCGCAATCGATCGCCTGCGAAATCCACCCGCTCAACAACCTGCGCGTGCTCAAGTACCTGACACGAGAACTCAAACTTGCGGAAGACGCCAAGAACACCTGGTACCGACATTGGGTGCGCACTGGCCTGGAAGCATTCGAGCGGCAATTGGCGCGCTCGCCGGCGGCGCCGTTTTGTTATGGGCCGACGCCCACCCTGGCTGATTGCTGTCTGGTGCCCCAAATCTTCAATGGCCAGCGCTTTGACGTGAATTTCGACGGCCTTCCGCGCACCATGGCTGCCTTTGCCGCGTGTATGGAATTGCCGGCGTTCCAGCGCGCTCAGCCATCCTCGTGCCCGGATTTCGAGCCTTGATCTCGACACAAAAGCTCGCGAGATCCTTGCCGGAAGATGCCGGCGCGTTCGCCTGGACGCCACAGTGGAACGTGCCCGCCCGCGTGCGCGCCCGATTCAGCCTGCGCGCCGGTGGCGTGTCGCAGGCGCCGTTTGACAGCCTGAACCTGGGGGATCACGTGGGTGACGATCCTGTGGCTGTGGCCGAAAACCGCAGGCGTTGGGGCCTCGAACTGGGTGACAGGGTGCAGGTCGGCTATTTGCGCCAGGTTCACGGCAGCGCCGCCATCAAACTTGCCGGGCACGTCCCGGAAGATATCGAGGCCGATGCCTGCTGGACCGACCAGGCCGGCCGCGCCTGCACGGTGCTGGTAGCCGATTGCCTGCCCATCCTTCTGTGCGACAGTCAGGCACGCGCGGTCGCTGCGGCCCACGCCGGCTGGCGTGGGCTGGCTGCCGGCGTGGTGGAATCGATCGTGGCGCGCCTGGCGACCGACTTGCCGGGACAAGCGCAGATCCATGCCTGGCTGGGGCCGTGTATCGGGCCCAGGGCGTTCGAGGTCGGTGAGGATGTGCGGCGCGCCTTCCTCTGCGTCGCGGGCAGCGATCAAGATGCAGCTGAGGCCTGCTTTGAGCGTGGGGGCGTGGCCGGCAAATGGTGGTGCGATCTTCCGGCCCTGGCGCGTCTGCGCCTGCGCGCGGCCGGTGTAGGTGATGTGGCGGGAAACGACGGCAGCGACACCTGGTGCACCGTCACGCAGTCATCCTGGTTCTTTTCGCATCGGCGCGACGCTGGTCGCCTCGGGGGCAGTGGTCGCATGGCCGCCAGCATCTGGCTGGCCGCTTGAAAGCGTCTTGTCAGTTGCCTGGGCGATGCTCTCGATGCGGCGCTGATGGGCACGTCGCAGGGGAGACCCCATCAGGTAAAGCACCAGCATGACCGGCAAGATCCCATAGAGTAAAAAGGTCATGATGGCGCCCAACACGGTGCCGTTGGCGTGAAAGGCTTCCGCCAATGCCATCATGAGCGCCACATACAACCAAGCAATTGCGACGAGGTACACCCCGTGAATTCTCTGCCGGATTGGACCCAGGCGGCCCAGCAATTTCAACAGCAGCTCGGCGAAGGCTGGGGGCGGGCCTTGCAGGCGTTTCAGACCATGGACCTTGGGCAGGGCGGCGCGCTGCCAGTGGGCTCTGGGGGACTGGGGCTCGATCCTTCCAAGTTGGCCGGCATCCAGCAGTCCTACATGCAGGACGCCGTCAAACTCTGGAACGACATGCTGACGGGACAGGTGAAATCGTCTGATCGGCGATTTGCCTCCGAGGCCTGGAGCGGCAACCCCGTGGCCGCGTTTTCTGCGGCGGCTTATCTGCTCAATGCCCGCACCCTGATGGCCATGGCCGACGCGGTTCAGTCCGACGCGAAGACCAGGGCGCGCATCCGATTCGGCGTGGAGCAATGGATTGCCGCAAGTGCACCCAGCAATTTCCTGGCCTTCAACGCCGACGCGCTGAAGAAGGCCGTCGACACCAAGGGTGAGAGCCTTGCACAGGGCGTGCGCAACCTGATGAGCGATATGCAGCAGGGGCACGTGTCGATGACCGACGAATCCCTGTTTGAGGTCGGTCGAAACGTTGCAACGACCGAAGGCGCGGTGGTTTTCGAGAACGAGTTGTTCCAGCTCATCGAATACAAGCCGGCAAGCGCCAAGGTCTATGAGCGGCCCTTCCTGCTGGTGCCGCCGTGTATCAACAAGTTCTACATCCTGGACCTGCAGCCCGAGAATTCGTTCATCCGTCACGCGGTTCTTCAAGGGCACCGGACCTTTGTCGTGAGCTGGCGCAATCCCGACACCAGCCTGTCGCATGTCACATGGGACGACTACATCGAGAAGGCCGCGCTCAAGGCCATTGCGGTGGTGCAGGACATCTCGGGCGCACCGCAGATCAATGCGCTCGGCTTTTGTGTGGGGGGCACGATCCTGTCCAACGCGCTGGCGGTCCTGGCAGCGCGCGGCAAGGCTTCCTCCACAAAGCCCGCAGCCAAGGGGCGACCCGCAGGCCGCAAAGGCGGGGCAGCGGCAGACGTCTTTCCCGTGGCCAGTGCCACCTTCCTGACAACGCTCATCGATTTTCGCGACACCGGCATCCTGGATGTCTTCATCGACGAGAACTTCGTCAAATTTCGCGAAACGCAGTTTGCCGATGGCGGTCTGATGGCGGGGCGCGATCTGGCCACCACGTTCAGCTTTCTGCGGCCCAACGACCTGGTGTGGAACTACGTG
>CAYNWR010000078.1:0-9618 GCA_964400915.1 uncultured Burkholderiaceae bacterium | reverse complement strand
GGCAGATCGGTGTCGGCCAGCAACTGCTTGGCCGCCAGCAGGCGGCGCGTCTGCAGATATTGCAGCGGCGACACCCCAATCTGTGCTTCAAACAGGCGCCGCAGATGGCGATCGCTCACGCCCAGGCGCCTGGCGACGGCTTCAACGCTGGGGGCTTCAGCGCCCCACGCATCGGGTTCGTCGAACAGCCGTGCGGCCTGCCAGGCCAGAATGCGTCCTGCGTCCTCGATCGACCATGCCAGAGCGCCCGGCGCCAATTCGGGACGGCAGCGCAGGCACGGCCGAAAGCCCGCCAGTTCGGCCTGTGCGGCATGACCGAAAAAGCGGCAGTTCTCGCGCCGGGGGATGCGCACACGGCACACCGGCCGGCAATAGATGCCTGTCGACGTCACACCGACAAAAAGGCGCCCGTCAAACCGTGCATCTCGTGCTCGGATCGCCAGGTAGCAGGCGTCGGGTGAATCGACGATGGATTCGCTGTTCATGAAAAGCATCATAGGTGGCGTGCGGGGCAAGGACTCGCCGTTTTCGGACATGCCGATGTACACGCCCGCGCAAGCGCTCCCTAAAATGCGTCCATGAACCTTTCTGCTTCCATCTTCAAGGCCTACGACATCCGTGGGGTCGTGCCCAGCACCCTGACACCCGACGTCGCGCAGGCCTTGGGCCGGGCCTTCGGCAGCACCGCCTGGGCCCAGGGCGAGCGCACTGTGGCCGTGGGCCGCGACGGCCGCCTGTCCGGGCCAGCGCTGTCGGCAGCACTGGTCCAGGGCCTGGTGGATGCAGGCATCACCGTGCTGGATGTCGGTCGCGTGACCACGCCGATGCTGTACTTTGCTGCCAACACCATGTGCACCAGCGGAATCCAGGTCACAGGCAGCCACAACCCGAAGGACTACAACGGCTTCAAGATGGTCATGGCCGGGCGTGCGATCTATGGCGACGACATCCAGGGTCTGCGCCGCACCATGGAGGCCGCAAGCTGGACCTTGCGCGCGGGTGGTGGTGTGCGCAACATCAATGTGGAAGCACCCTATCGGGACCGGATCATCGGCGATGTGAAACTGGCTCGGCCGATGAAGATCGTGGTGGACTCCGGCAACGGCATCGCCGGCGCTTCGGCCCCCGGCATCTTTCGGGCCCTGGGCTGCGAGGTGATCGAGCTGTTCAGCGAAGTCGACGGCGAATTCCCCAACCACCACCCAGACCCCAGCAAGCTGGAAAACCTGCGCGATCTGATGGCAGCCCTGCGCACCACGGGCGCGGAACTGGGCCTGGCCTTTGACGGCGACGGTGATCGCCTGGGCATCGTCACCCCGGCCGGCCACACCATCTACCCCGATCGACAGATGATGCTGTTCGCGCAGGACGTGCTGACCCGTGCGCCGGGTGGGACGATCGTCTTTGACGTCAAGTGTTCCCAGCGCCTGGCGCCCGCCATTCGCGCCGCAGGGGGTGAGGCGCTGATGTTCAAGACCGGCCACTCGCTCATCAAGGCCAAGATGAAGGAGATCGGATCCCCACTGGGCGGTGAAATGAGTGGGCACATCTTCTTCAAGGAGCGCTGGTTCGGTTTCGACGACGGCACCTATGCGGGTTGCCGCTTGCTGGAAATCCTGTCGCGCCACGCCGATCCGGGCGCTGTGCTCGAAGGCCTGCCGACCAGCCATTCCACGCCCGAGCTCAACGTGCCCTGTGCAGAAGGCGAGCCCCATCGCCTGGTCGATGAACTGGTGCGCAAGGCACGTTTTGCCGCGCCGGCCGAGGTCAACACGATCGACGGCCTGCGCGTGGATTGGCCCGATGGCTTTGGCCTGATCCGTGCGTCCAACACCACGCCCGTGCTGGTGTTGCGCTTTGAAGGCCACACCGAGTCCGCGCTGCACCGCATCGAGGCTGACATGCTGGCGCTGTTGCGCAGCGTGAAGCCCGACGCTGCGTTCGCCGCGCCCGCGCATTGACTCAAGTCCTGATCGTCAAGTTGTCGTCGCTGGGCGACGTGGTGCACACCCTGCCCGCGGTGATGGACCTGCGGCGCGCTTGGCCCCACGCGCAGGTGGATTGGGTGATCGAACGGCCCTTTGCGCCCCTGCTGGGCATGTGCCCTGCCTTGCGGCGCACCATCCCCTGCGATCTGCGGCGGTGGCGACGCAAGCCCTGGGTCACATCGACGCGCGACGAATGGCGTACCTTTGTCCAGTCCCTGCGGGCGGTGACCTACGACGCGGTGATCGACCTCCAGGGCCTGACGAAGTCCGCGCTCGTCGCGCGCCTGGCCCGCCTGGCGCCCAATGGGCGGCGGTTTGCCATGGCCAACCGCACCGATGGATCAAGCTACGAGGCGCCCACCCGCTGGGTGGCGCACACGGCCGTTGAGATGCCAGCGCACGTGGACGCTGTGCTGCGAGGGCGGTCCCTGATGGCCGCTGTGGTGGGTCAGCCGGTGCCGGGTGGCTTGGATTTCGGGCTGGCGCCGCCGCCAGATCCCTTGCCTGCTGCCACCGCCGCGCCAGCCCGGCGCATCGCGTTCCTGCACGGGGCGTCGCGCGATGACAAGTGTTGGCCCGAGCCGCACTGGATCGGGCTGGGCCGGCGCCTGCTGGCGTCCGGCCACAGCATCGCGTTGGCGCATGGCAACGATGCAGAGCTTGCGCGCGCCCAGCGCATCGCCGATGCACTGGGGGGAGGGGCCCACGCGGTGGTGTGGCCGCGCATGGACCTGCGTTCGCTCGCCCAGCAGTTGGCTGCTTGCGATGGCGCGATCGGTGTGGACAGCGGCCTGTCGCACGTGGCCGTGGCGCTCGGTCTGCCGCATGTGCAGATCTACAACTTCGACACCGCCTGGCGCACCGGGCCTGTGGCGTGGACCGCTGCAGGGAACTCTGCAGCGCCTGACCGTCGCCAGGTCAGCGTGTTCGTCCCATCCGAGGCGGGGGGGCCGTCGCTGGAGACCGTGTGGTCGGCCTGGGCCCATGTGTCGCGTTCGCAGGCGGACCACGAAGCGCCTGTCCATGCGGACTGGCATGCGGTGCCTGGGGGCATGGGCAGCACCGCCTAGCCCGGCGCTTCCATCGATCCCGATGCGCGCGTTCTACACCCTGGTGTTGTGGCTGGCGCAGCCCTTGTTGCTGCTCAAGCTGTGGTGGCGTGGCGCGCGCGAGCAAGGCTACCGGAGCCACGTCGGCGAGCGCTTCGGTTGGTATGGCCAGGTGCAGGCACCGATCGATGCATCCAGCGTCTGGGTCTGGGTGCACGCCGTCTCGCTGGGTGAAACCCGGGCTGCCGCGGCCTTGATCGACGCCTTGAGGGCGTCCGTGCCTGGCATGCGCCTGCTGCTCACCCATGGCACGGCCACGGGACGCGCTGAAGGTCAGCGGCTGCTGCACCGCGGCGATCAACAAGCCTGGCTGCCTTGGGACACGCCGGGTGCGGTGGGTCGGTTTCTGCAGCGCTTTCAGCCGCGTGTGGGGGTGCTCATGGAAACCGAGGTCTGGCCCAACCTGGTGGCGGCCTGTCAGCGCCAAGGCCTGCCCCTGGTGTTGGCCAACGCGCGCTTGAGCGACAAGTCCCTGAACCAGGCGCTGCGCTGGCGTTCGCTCAGCCTGCCGGCGTACGGATCATTGGGTGCCGTGCTGGCACAAAGCGAAGCCGATGCAGCGCGCTTGCGGGTGCTGGGGGCGCCGGTGGCGGGTGTGTTCGGCAACCTCAAGTTTGATGCGCAGCCCGACCCATCCCAGCTCGACCAGGGCAGGCGCTGGCGCAAATGGCTGGGGCGGCCCGTGTGGCTGCTGGCCAGCTCCCGCGAGGGCGAAGAAGCCGACTTTTTGCACTGTTTGAAAGAAATTTGGCCGGTAGCGAGCGTCGATGCTAATGGGATTGCTACTGATAATATAGCTAATGACCTTCCCTGGATTCTCATCGTGCCGCGCCACCCTCAACGGTTTGACGAGGTGCAGGCCTTAATCGTGAAGGCGGGGTGGCGTTGCGAGCGGCGCAGCGGGTGGACGGATATCGGCCCCGCAGGGGGGCAGGGGGCAACGTCTGCGCCGGCGCAGCCCTCCATCGGATTGGGGGATTCCTTGGGCGAGATGGCGCTGTACTACGGGTTGGCCGACGTCGCGCTGCTCGGGGGCAGCTTTGCCCCCCTGGGTGGGCAAAACCTGATCGAGGCTGCGGCCTGTGCCTGCCCTGTGGTGATGGGGCCGCACACCTTCAATTTCGCGGAGGCGGCTGAGCAATCGGTGGCAGCGGGCGCTGCGCTTCGTGTGGGGGATTGGCGCGCCGCGCTCGATCAGGCCATCGCCATCGGCCAGGATCCGGCGGCGCAGCGACGCATGTCGGTCGCTGCGGCGGCCTTTGCTGCCACGCATCGCGGCAGCGCGCAGCGCCAGGCCCTGGCCATTTGCGACCTGATGCCAGGGCGCAGCAGCGTGCCGGCGACCGCGGGGCAGGGGTCGTAGCGCCGCTGCGTGCTCAATCGTCGAGGAAACCGCCCTTGTAGAAGCTCCACACTGTGCCATCGTGCAGGTAGAAGCATCCGTCGGCGCACGCGTCCTTGCCCGGAAAGAATTCGCGATAGGCCTTGGGCACCAGGCGCTCGAGCTGTTCGTCGCTGAGTTCGTCGAACTCGTCGGGTGTGATGGCCTGCCCCACGCGCAGGCGGCGGCGCGGTTCGAAATCCCTCACGACGCCGTCGGCTTGCGCGAGAACAGGCCTTTGCCCAGCACCATGGCGCCCAGCACCAGCGCACCCGCGAAGATGCCCACCGCAGCGTCGCCGAGCAACGAAACCAGCCAGCCCGCACTTCCCGCTGCCGCAACAAGCGATTCGATCGCATGGTGCGCAGGGGCGATGCCGTGCACGAGGATGCCACCGCCGACGAGGAACATCGCCGCCGTGCCGGCCACCGACAAGGCCTTCATGAGCCAGGGCGCAAAGGCCAGGATCGCGCGCCCCAAGGCTTGCGCGCTGGCGGAGTCCTTGCGGCTCAGGTGCAGGCCAGCGTCGTCGAGCTTGACGATCCCGGCCACCAGGCCATAGACACCCACGGTCATGATGGCCGCGATGCTGGCCAGCACGGCCAGGCGCGTGGCAAATGCCGCCGTGGCCACTGTGCCCAATGCGATCACGATGATTTCGGCGGACAACACAAAATCGGTGCGCACGGCGCCCTTGATCTTGTCGCGTTCGACGGCCACCAGGTCCTTCGAGGGATCGGCCAGCGCGGCCGCCAGTTCGTCGTGGTGTGCAGCCTGCTCGGCAGGGCTGTGCATGAAGCGGTGCGCCAGTTTTTCGACGCCTTCGAAACAAAGGAAGGCGCCACCAACCATCAGCAGTGGCGTGACCAGCCAGGGTGCCCAGGCACTGATCGCCAGCGCCAAGGGCACCAGGATGAGCTTGTTGACCATGGAACCCTTGGCCACGGCCCAGACCACCGGCAACTCGCGTTCGGCCTGCACGCCCGCAACCTGCTGTGCATTGAGCGCGAGGTCATCGCCCAGCACACCGGCGGTTTTCTGGGTGGCAACCTTGGTCATGGTCGCCACGTCATCAAGGATGCTCGCGATGTCGTCGAGCAGGGCGAGCAGGGAACCGGCGGCCATGGTGTTGGATGCTGAAGGTAAACAGGCCCTAGGGCACGAAGGACAGGAACAGGAAGGCAGCGAAGACCACCAGGTGAACAGCGCCCTGCATGAGCGTCGCGCGCCCGCGCGACAGGGTCATCACCGTCACCACGATGGTCAAGGCCAGCATCGTAATGTCCTTCGGGGCAAGTCCCAGATCCAACGGCAGCGACAGCGTGATTGCCAGCACGGCCACAGCCGGAATGGTCAGGCCGATGGTGGCCAGCACAGAGCCCAGCGCGAGGTTGAAACTCGTCTGCATGCGGTTGCGCAGGGCCGCCCGGGCGGCTGCCCAGGTTTCGGGCAGCAGCACCAGGGCCGCAATGGCGATGCCCACCACCGCCTTGGGCGCGGAAGCGCGCCGCACCGCCGATTCGATCTCGGGCGCCAGCAACTTCGCGAGGCCGACGACCGCCGCCAGGGCCACGAGCAGCAGCGCCAGGCTCAGCCAGGTCTGGCCGGGGCTGGGTCTTGGGATCACAGGCGTCCCGGCGACGGTTTCGTCGTCCAGCGGCAGGAAATACTCGCGATGGCGGACGGTCTGAACAAACACAAACACCCCATACAGGCACAGCGACACCAGGCCCGCAAAGGCCAGCTGGCTCGGTGCCAGCGTGGGGCCGGCCGTGCTGGAGGTGAAATTGGGCAGCACCAGCACAAAGGTGGCCAAGGTGGTCATCACCGAAAACGCCGGGATGGTGCCGTCCACGCGGAAATCGAGCACCCGGTGCCGCAGGGCACCCAGCAACAGGCACAGGCCCACGACCCCATTGCAGATGATCATGATCGCGGCGTAGACCGTGTCGCGGGCAATCGTGCGCGCTTCCTCGCCCGCCGTCAGCATGAGGGTGAGGATGAGCGATGTCTCGATCACCGTCACGGCCAAGGCCAGCACCAGGGTACCGAATGGTTCACCCAGGCGCAGCGCAATCACCTCCGCGTGGTGCACGGCCGCCAGCACCGCGAGGACAAGCGCCGCCGACACCATCAGCACCAGGCCCAGGGCCAGCTCGCCACGGCCCCACAAGCCGGCGAGCGCTGCGATGCCGACCCAGGGGGCAAGCAGGGGCCAGAGGGCGTGCAGGCGGGCGGGCGCAAGTGGCATGGGCCTGTTCTGAAGGTGTTGAATGGGCCACAAAGGACCCTGCAGGTCCATCATCGCCGAAGGCGCATGCCCACACGCCGCGCTTGCCGAATGCCGGGTTCAGGTCTTGCGCGAACGCACCCGCAGGTGCAAGCCCTCGGGCTTGAGGGTGAGTGTTTCGCGCACCTTGAGCGTGTAGGGGCCGTCGGCCTCTTCGATGTGCTCGAAGTTCGCGAGGATCAAGGCGAGCGCGATCTTGGCTTCCATCATCGCAAACTGGCGCCCGATGCAGGCCCGCGAGCCGCTGCCAAAGGGCTTGTAGGCGTGGGTGGAAATCTGGGCGCGTTTGTCGGGTGCAAAGCGGTCGATGTCGAAGGCCTCGGGGTCGGTCCACACCTTGGGATCGCGATGCAGGGCCGGCAGCAGCACGGTGACGCGTTCGTCCTTGCGGATGGCATACCGACCGCCGCCAATGGTGTCGTCCTGATAGGGCGCCACGGAAAAGCCGGGGGCCGTGGGCCACAGTCTCAGGGTTTCCTCCAGAACCTGCTCGATCACGACGAGGCGGCCCAGTTCGTCGTAGTCGGGCTGGTGTCCGGGCGGCCAGACCGCCTGGGCCTCGGCCCGTGCACGCGCCATCGCCTGCGGGTGCTTGAGCAGCAGGTGCAAGGCAAAACTCAACAGACCGCTGGTGGTTTCGTGCCCGGCGATCAGGAAGGTGATCACCTGGAAGCGGATGTTCTCGTCGGGCAGGCGCTGGTGGGTCACCGGGTCTTCGGCGTCCAGCATCAGGCCCAACAGATCGCGGCTCGCAGCGCGCGACTCGGCGCTGGCCTGGCGTCGCTCACGCACCAGATCGTCGACCATGCCGTGCATGAAGGCGATGTCGTCGCGAAACTGCTGGTTGGCGCTCCAGCGCAGGCGGCTGATGAAGCGCAGGCGCGTCAGGCGCCCCATGGCCTCGTCCAGCACCCGCACCATCGCCGCCAGGAAGGGATGAAGCGCGTCCTGTTGCAGGGTGTTGAAGCGCACCCCGAAGCCACACAGGGTGATCGTCTCCAGGGTCAGGCGGGTCATGTCGTCGCTGAGGTCGATCGACTGGCCTTCGCGTGCCTTCCAGCGGTCCACCAACTGGCCCGCCACGTCCAGCATGGCGTCGAAGTAGGCACGGCGCGCACGCTGGCTGAACGCCGGAATCAGGACGCGATGGGCCAGCGCCCAGTTGGGCTCGTCGCCGTTGGCCGTGAACAGGCCATCACCGGCCAGGGGCCGCAGGATCGACAGCGGCGGGCCGATGGTCTTGCGAAAGCGCTTTTCGTCGCAGACCTCGGCCACGAGTTCGGCGCTGGTGATGAAGGGTGCGTGGTAGCCCGCAAAATCGATGCTGAAGATGCCGTCGAAATCCGGCGCGATCCGCATCAGGTGTTGCGTGAAACCGCCCTTGGGCAACTGGTGCAGGTTGCCCAGCCAGGGCAGGCCTGCGGGCGCGGGAATGCCTGCGGTGCGGCTGGTGTAGGCGTAGGGGGTGGCGCTCAAGGCAGCGGTCGGGCGGCGGCGTTGGCTGGGTGGTCGCCCTGGTGTTCGAACGGGTCCGGCCTCAGCGCGGGCCAGCCACACGGGCGTTCATGAACTGCAGCGCGTCGCCCAGGGTGTCGCGCCAGACAGCCCATTCGTGATCGCCATCAACGATGCGCAGCTCGATGTCCCGCGGCTGGTGCAGGCGCAGGCGCTCGTAGAGCAGGGCCGATTGGTAGGCGATGCTGAAGGTGTCGTGGTCCCCCGAGTTGATGAACAGCGGCACGATGGTGCCGCTCTTCTTGTAGGCCTCGATGTGCGAGGGATAGTTCAGCGATTTCCACAAATCGGCGTCGAACTTGCCGTCCTTCTGGAAAGGGTGGTTGCGCACGCCCGAGGAGTGGTTGGGCGGCACGGGGTCGTAGATGGCCGGGCTCATGATGGCCGCCGCCGCAAACATCTGCGGGTACTTCATGATCAGGTTGAGGGTGCCGTAGCCACCGGCCGACAAACCGGCGATCAGGCGGTTGCTGCGCTGCGCATCGACGCGGTACTTGCCTTCGGCGTGTGGCATGACTTCCTTGACGAGGGCCGTCTCGGCCTTTTCGCGTGCGCCATCGACCCACCAGCCCTGTGTGTGACCGGGCATCACCACCACCATGGGCTTGATCACGCGACGCGCGATCAGCGCATCCATGGTCTCGCGCAGGCCGCCCTTGAATAGCCATTCGTTCTCGTCGCCGCCAGCACCGTGCAGCAGGTACAGGATGGGATAGCGCTGGTTGCCCGTCTTGTAGGCGTCGGGCAGGTAGACCGTGTACTTGTAGTCGCGCCCGATGGCTTGCGAACGGAAGGTTTCCAGGAACACCTCACCCGCCTGGGCGAGGGCCGCGACGAGGGACAGCGTGGCGGCCAGTGCCAGGCGCAGCAGGGAACGCATGAACATCGGAGTCTCCTTGGGGGATGGGGCCGGGCGGGATTTCAGCGGGTGATCAGGGACTCGATGGCCTGCAGGTCGTCGAACTTGAGCGTTCCCGCCGCCTGGCGCAGCCGCAGGCCGCCAACCAGCACATCGTAGCGGGCACGTGCCAGATCGCGCTTGGTCTGGAAGAGCTGGCTTTGCGCATTGAGCACATCGATGTTGATGCGCACGCCCACCTGGTAGCCGAGCTTGTTGGCATCCAGCGCCACCTGGCTCGAGGTTTCGGCGGCCTCCAGGGCCTTGACCTGACCCTGCCCGGACAGCACGCCGAAGTAAGCCGTGCGGGTTGCCTGCGCCACCGTGCGCTGGGTGGCCTCGACGTCGGCACGCGCCTTGTCTTCCAGGGCCAGGGTTTCCTTGACGCGGTTTTCGATGGCATAGCCGGCAAACAAGGGCCAGGACATGGTCACGCC
>CAYNWR010000077.1:0-9647 GCA_964400915.1 uncultured Burkholderiaceae bacterium | reverse complement strand
AGCAGATTCGATGGATAGAGAATTTCATTTCAGGCGGGCGCTGACCCTCGTCTAGTTCCTGGCCCCCATCTCCAAGGCGCGCCTGCGCGAAGCGTCAAGTTCTGCTGGTGATTCCCTCGAGCTCCAGCCGCCCAAATGGGCCTGGGCAATCGTCTGCAGCATCTGTACGGCATCGACGCTGTCGTTGAGGCATGGGATGTACGAAAAGCGGGTGCCTCCAAGACGCACAAACAGCTCGCGTGCCTCGATGGCGATTTCCTCCAATGTCTCCAGGCAGTCGCAAGGGAAGCCTGGGCAGAGCACGTCAAGTTCCCGTTCACCTTCGCGAGCCAACTGTCCGACCACAGCGTCGGTGGCGGGCTCGATCCACTTGGCCTTGCCAAAGCGCGACTGGAAGCTGATCTTCCAGCGGCCAGCCGGCAGTTCGAGCGCTTCGGCGAGCAAACGCGCCGTCTTGTGGCATTCGCAGTGGTAAGGATCGCCCAGCAACAAGGTGCGCTCTGGGACACCATGGAAGCTCATCAACAGCTGTTGGCCTCGCCCATGGGCAGCCCAATGCCGGCGAACCTGGCGGGCCAAGGCGCCGATGTAGGCGGGATGATCGTGATACCGATTCACAAAGCGAAACTCAGGGATGGCCCGTCGGGTGCGAGACCAGGCCTGTACCGCGTCCAACACGCTGGCTGTCGTGGTGCCACTGTATTGCGGGTAGGCCGGCAAGATCAGAATGCGCGTCGCCCCGGCCTGAACGAGGGCGTCGAGTTGCGTCGCCACATTGGGCTGGCCGTAGCGCATGGCGTGACACACCACCACGTCCGGGCGTTCCGCTTCGAACGCGACCTGCAGCGCGCTTGCCTGGGCTTGTGTCCAGACGGCCAATGGCGATCCGCGATCCAGCCAGATGCTTGCGTATTTGTGCGCTGATTTTTTCGGGCGTGTCCGCAGGATGATGCCGTGCAGGATGGGAAGCCAGACCAATCGCGGAATCTCAACGACCCGCGGATCCGACAGGAACTCGCGCAGATAGCGGCGCACCGCAGCGGGTTTCGGTTCGTCGGGTGTTCCGAGGTTGCAATACAGGATTCCCACCCGAGACGGCGAACCATGTTGAAAACTTGTTTGCAAAGCGCGTGTTTCAGGCATGACGTATTCTCGTTGCGATGCAGATGTTTGACCGAATTCGTGCCATTTCCCTCGATCTGGACGACACCCTTTGGCCCATCCAGCCCACGATCGAGCGGGCAGAGCAGACCCTGCAGGAATGGCTTTGCCGTCGTGCGCCTCGCACGCGAGAACTGCTGCAGGATCGACCCACGATGTCGCGTCTGCGTGAAAAGGCGCTTCGCGTGTCATATGAAGCTCGGCACGATCTGGGCGCAGTACGCCGTGAGTCCATTCGCCTGCTCTTGACCGAAGCAGGCGAAGATCCAAATCTTGCATCAGCTGCCTATGAAGTCTTTTTTGAGGCGCGACAACGTGTGACCCTTTTTGAAGGCGCCGGGGATGCACTGGCTCGCCTGTCGCAATGCTTCCCGCTGGTGGCGCTTTCCAATGGCAATGCCGACATCCGGCGGATCGGCATTGCGCATCACTTCAGTGGTTCGGTCAGTGCCGCCGACTTTGGTATCGCCAAGCCCGACCCACGGATCTTCTGGGAAGCGGCTCGCCTGGCCGGCGCTGCACCGGATCAGGTTCTGCATGTCGGCGACGACCCCGCCCTGGACGTCGCGGGTGGGCACAAGGCCGGGTTGTTGGTCGCCTGGCTCAACCGAGCGCGAGCACCTTGGGACTTGAATCACAAGGCACCGCACCTCGAAATCGAGAGCCTGACCGCCTTGTGCGCGCACCTGGGAGTGCCGTAAGGCCATTTTTGATTGGGCTGCTACGTGCGGTGGTCCGGCTCGAGCGGGGGATGACCGGCGGCCCGCAGCCCTGCCGTCCAACCCGATCGAATCGCGCCCTCGAGGGTTGCGGGATAGGGCCCTCTGCAATAGTCGCCTGCCGCGCTGATGTTCTGCGTGATCTCGGTTGGCGGACGATTCAGACCCGGGCGGCAGGCGAAGGTTGCCTGCTTTTCGACCACCGTTTGAATGATCTCGACGTCAACGCCCAGTTGCTCCAAGGCTTGTCGGCGAATCAGGTGTTGCAGGTCTTCACGGTCATGCTGATTCGCGCTCACGACAAATGCCAGCAAGCCAGGCGGACCTCCAAGTCGCCCTCGGTCGAACACAAACTGCGCTGGAGCGTCTGACCGCGAATGCAATGCCACCATTGCACAAGAAGCCGGTCGATCGTTTTCACGGCCATCCGTCGAACGCCGCCAGGCGTACGTGGTGGCAATGGTGTTGTGCTCAAGCGCTTGAGTCAGCGAGCTCCAATGGCCAATCATGAGGCCGTCAGCGTCGTTGAAACTCGCGTCGGCCAAGACGCGCACGGCCTGCGTGGCTGGCAGAGCCAGAACCACGTGATCAAAGCGTTCACCGTCCACCCGTGCGCTGGATGGCGCCGATGTCACGCTGACAACGCGCGTCCCCAATTGAAGCCTTGCTCCCTGGTCCTGAAGCCAGCGTGCAGCTGGGGAAGGCAACAGGCGATCAAGATCTACGCGAGGCAGCAGCAGGTTGGAGCCGCCGCGTGCGGCGAACATCGCATCGTGCAGAACACGAAGAAAGACAGTGCCGCTGGCCTGACCTGCTGGTGTGTTCAATGCGGAAACACACAGCGGCTCGAGAAAATCATCCATTAACGTGGGAGTCAGGCTATGGCACAGGTCGGCAACAGTGGCTGAATCACTGCATCGAAAGCCGCTGCGCATCCATCCCGATGCACAGCGCATCAGGGCCAGGCGATTCGTCCAGGACCAGCCGCGCGCAGACAAGACGCCCCAGCCGAGGTCAAGGGGGCTCGGCCAATCGGGCAGGACGATGCCCCGACCATCAGGAAACACCAGTTGAAGGGGTTCGCGGTGGAATGATGCTTGAACGTCGACACCCAACAGGCCGAGAAGTCTGAGTGTCGCGGTGTAGGCTCCAATCAGGATGTGTTGACCATTGTCGACACGCAACGGTTCGCCGCCGCCAGAAGCGGTAGGCAACACAATTGAACGGGCACGCCCCCCCAGGGTTCGCGCCGCTTCATACAAGGTCACCCGCGCGCCTTTCTGGGTGGCAGCGACAGCAGCTGCGAGTCCAGCCCATCCACCGCCCACAACGGCAACTCGTCGCGGTTCGCCAAGCCTCACGGCATCGCACCCAGCGCCTGAACTTTCCACGCGAGCCAGAATTTGCGAAGGGGTGTGAGGGCGATACGCTGGTGCAGCACCGGGTAGTCGCTTGCGACGATCTCACGCAGCAGCGTACGGTAAATGCTGGCCATCATCAATCCAGGCTTCTGAGTCCGCCGATCATTGCGAGGCAACATGGCAAAAGCCTGTTCGTAGAGGGCTTCGTTCTTCCGCGCAAGTGATTCCATCAGGGCGCGAAAACGCGTTGAGTCTTCTCGGTTGAGAATCTCATGGACTTTGACCTGATGGGCCTGCAACTCTGACAGAGGCAGGTAGATGCGCCCGCGCATCGCGTCTTCCCCCACATCACGAATGATGTTGGTCCATTGAAACGCAAGGCCGAGCATGCGCGCGTAGGCGAGGGTCCGCTCATCGGTGTATCCGAAGATCCGGGCCGATACCTCGCCGACAATGCCGGCAACCAGTTGGCAGTACCGATCCAAAGTCGTGTGGTCCAGATAGCGGTTCTGAGCCAGGTCCATTTCACAGCCCGCAATCACGTCGTGAAACGCTTGTGTTGGTATCTGGAACGTGCCGATCCACTTGACCATCGCCTGTGTGATGGGGTGGGAAGGGACACCAGAGGCCATGCGATCGATCTCCCCATGCCACCACCCCAGCGTCGTGGACGCAACGCTGATTTCCTTCATGTCGTCCACGACATCGTCCACCTCGCGGCAAAACGCATAGAAGGCCGTGATGGCCGAACGTTTGTCGGGTGGCAGGAACAAGAAAGCGTAGTAGAAACTGCTTCCGGAAGCAGCCGCACGCTGGCGCACGTATTCGTCGGGACTCACGATCGGCGGTTGTGTTGGCGGATGACGAAACCATGGCGGGTGTTGCGCATCAGAAGCGAGCGCCAGGCGATGCGTGGCGCATCCGAGAAGCCAATCTTTGGACGTCTGGAAAACGTATCGTGGTTCAACTGCTGGATTTTTTCTAGAACCGCCAAGCCGCCCTGGACAACCCAGCGCAGCTCGATTCCGAATCGACCTTGGATCCGATGAGCAAGCGGCATTCCAAGAAGCATTTCAGATTGTGCCCATCGACACAGGTCCGCTACAAGTTGTCGTGAAGCGTCGGTTGCGACGCCTCGTTCGACATCGTCTGGAGACACACCGAATCGCTCACAGTCGGCTCTTGGGATATACCAGCGGCGGCGTGCAAGGTCGACGCTCAAGTCCTGCCAGAAGTTGATCAGCTGCAGGGCTGTGCAGATGTGATCGCTCTCAGCAAGCGCCGTCGGCTCTCGCATGCCTAGCAAGTGAAGCAACAGGCGTCCAATCGGCTGTGCCGACCGCGCGCAATAGGCCAGCAGTTGAGCGCGGGATTCGTACCACTGCCCCGCCTCGGTCATTCGAACGTCTTGTTCAAAAGCGTCAAGCAGGGCATGGAGCAAGGTTGGCGGCAAGCTGTGCCGATTTTGCGTGTCAGCTACGGCGTTGAACACGGTTTCCCAGCGCTGGCTGAACCCAGAGCCGCCTTCCAGGGCTTTTCTGAGGTCGGACCGATAGGCAGATAGATCTTCAAGACGCTGGGCAGCACCCGCATCACCTTCGTCCGCCAAATCATCGGCGGTCCGGGCAAACCAGTAAATGGCTGAGATTGCAGGCCTGAGTGCCGGTGGGCATAACCACGATGCCACCGGAAAATTTTCGTAGTGTTGTGACGGCGCAGCGAGGCTCACGAGCGATTCTTGGTTGACAAAGGATCTTGCAATCCCATAAATTAATGACCGGTTGGTCAGTAAAATTGCTTCAACTGGCAATCGACGCGCAAACAAGCCTTCGTGCGATCCTGTGCGTTGATTGTCGTTGTTTTCCCATCTCTCGAAGGCCCGTTCCAATGTTGCGAACATCCGTTTTGACATGCGCCGGATTGATCGGCTCCATTTTGCTTGTCGGTTGTGCCCCGCCGCCCGAGAGCAAAGAGCCCATTCGTTCCGTCAAGCTCATCACCATCGGTGAGACCCCGATTCAGCGCGCCTACGAGTTTGCGGCCGACGTGAGGCCACGGGTGGAAGCCCGCCTCGGCTTTCGGGTACCGGGCAAAGCAATAAAGCGCTTCGTTGAGGTAGGCCAACGGGTGAAGCCTGGCCAGGTGCTGGCCGAATTGGACCCCGTCGACCTGCGACTGGCCATCGACGCGGCGCGCGGCCAGGTTCAAGCAGCTCAGGCACAGGTCCAGGGCGCCGTGACCAATCGAGAGTTGGCCGAAATCGAAATGCGGCGAGTGCGCGAACTCAGTGCACAGAATTTTGTCAGCGGCGCCGAGTTGGACCGGCGGGCGCTTGCCTTGAAAGCGGCGCATTCGCAACTGGAGCAGGCCCAGGCACAGCTGCAAAGTGCCCGTGCGCAGCTGGCGGCGCAGCAAAGCCAGGAAGGGCATGCCCGCTTGGTCGCTGACGCCCAGGGTGTGGTGGTGGCGGTTGACATTGAGGTCGGACAGGTCGTTGCGGCTGGAACGCCCGTTGTGCGGATTGCCGTGGATGGTCCGCGCGATGTGGTATTTGCTGTCCCCGAAGACAAGTCCGCCCTGGTGACGATCGGGTCGGAGGTGTCAGCCCGTTCCTGGTCAACTGGCCAAACCTATGTCGGTCGGGTGCGGGAGATCAGCCCGGTGGCGGATTCATTGACGAGAACGTATCAGGTTCGCATGGGCTTGGATCAAAAGGCCGATCTGGCTTTGGGCGCAACCATGTCTGTGGTGCCCAGTGCTTTGAGTCTTGTCGGGATTCCTGTGATCAAGGTACCCACCAGTGCCTTGCGCCAGGATGGCCAGAAGTCGGCGGTTTGGTTGTACGACCCTGCTTCGAAGTCTGTGAAGAGCCAGGTGATTCAAGTGGCTTCCGCCGACGGCAATGATGCTGTTGTGGCTGAAGGCCTGCGGGCCGGCATGCAAATTGTTGCGACGGGTGTGCATGTTCTGACGCATGGGCAAAAAGTAAACATCTACCAGGCCAGATCCTCAACGACGGCTGGAAAAGCGGATACGCAAGCAGTCCAATCCGTCAGCGCGCGCATCGCTGCGCCCGCATCGACAGCTTCGCGCTGAAGTCTGACCATGAGCAACGCAACAGTCGAAGCTGGCGGGTTCAATCTGTCCAAATGGGCGCTGGATCATCCTGCGCTGACACGCTACCTTCTGGTGGTCCTGATGATCATGGGGTTGGCAGCGTACTTTCAGCTCGGACAGGACGAGGATCCGCCTTTCACGTTTCGCGGCATGGTCATTCGGACCTACTGGCCGGGCGCCACCGCTCAGCAGGTGGCAGAGCAAGTGACCGACAAGATCGAGCGGGTGCTGCAGGAAGTGCCCTACAGCGACATCATTCGCAGCTATTCCAAACCTGGTGAATCGCAAATCATCTTTCAGATCAAGGACTCGTCGAGATCCTCGGATGTTGCGAATGTCTGGTACCAGGTGCGCAAGAAGGTGGGCGACATGCGTTTCACCTTGCCTGCTGGCGTGCAAGGTCCGTTTTTCAACGACGATTTCGGTGATGTTTACGGCGTCATCTATGCGGTGGAGGGAGACGGATTCTCGTATGTCGAACTGAAAGATTTTGCCGACGACGTTCGCCAGCAGTTGTTGCGGGTTCCCGATGTCGCCAAGGTCGAGTTGTTCGGCGTTCAGGACGAAAAGATCTATGTGGAGATGTCGCAGGCCCGTTTGTCGCAGATGGGCATCGACCTCTCAGCCGTGCTGGCGCAGCTAGGCCAGCAAAATGCGGTTGAAAGTGCCGGCGCTGTTCAGACTCCTGTTGATGTGGTGCAGGTCCGGGTGGCGGGCCAGTTCAATGCGATCGAGCAGTTGACCAACATGCCCATTCGCGGGCCATCAGGCCATCAAATCCGCCTGGGTGATATTGCCGACATCAAGCGCGCATTTGTCGATCCACCAAATGTGAAGGTGCGTTTCCAAGGCAAGGAAGTGATCGCGCTGGGAGTCTCCATGGCGAAGGGGGGCGACATCATTGCCTTGGGCAAGAGCCTTAGAGAAGCATCCGATGCCATTGCCAAACGACTCCCGGTCGGCGTGCGCATGGTTCAGATCCAGGATCAACCCAGTGCTGTTGCGAAGTCGGTCAACGAGTTTGTTCGTGTGTTGATCGAGGCAGTGGTGATCGTGCTGGCGGTCAGTTTCATCAGCCTGGGCATTCACCGTCGAAGCGGACAACAACCGATCTGGAAGCGTTACTACATCGACATGAGGCCTGGCCTTGTCGTGGGTATCACCATTCCCCTGGTGTTGGCGGTGACTTTCCTGTGCATGTGGTATTGGGGAATCGGCTTGCACAAGATTTCCCTGGGCTCACTCATCATCGCTCTGGGCCTGCTGGTCGACGACGCCATCATTGCTGTGGAGATGATGGTGCGCAAGATGGAGGAGGGCTACGACAAGGTTCGAGCCGCGACTTTCGCCTACGAAGTCACGGCCATGCCGATGCTCACCGGTACCTTGATCACTGCAACGGGGTTTTTGCCCATCGGCATGGCTCGCTCTGCGGTTGGCGAATACACCTTCGCGATCTTTGCCGTGACGGTGGTCGCGCTGGTGCTGAGCTGGCTTGTATCCGTCTATTTCGTCCCTTATCTGGGCAACATATTCCTGCGCGCCCCGGCGCATGTGGCACCGCACGATGGGGGCGACGGGCCGCACGAGGCCTTCGACGGTGCGTTCTACACGCGCTTTCGGCGCCTGGTGAATTGGTGTGTCCAGCATCGGTGGATCACCATCGGCTTGACGATTGCAACCTTCGTGCTCGGCATCGTGGGAATGGGCAAGGTTCAACAGCAATTCTTTCCGGACTCGAGTCGTCCTGAGATCCTGGTGGACATCTGGTTCCCCGAAGGAACATCGCTGGCCGCCAACGAAGAGGTCACCCGGCGTGCTGAGGCGCGACTGATGCGCGAGGCGGGTGTCGATTCCGTCAGCACTTGGGTCGGTTCGGGCGTGCCTCGCTTCTATTTGCCGCTCGACCAGGTGTTTCCCCAATCCAACGTGTCGCAGTTCATCATCATGCCCAGTGACCTTAAGGTGCGTGAGGATCTGCGGGTTCGCTTGCCTTTCATCCTGGCAGAAGAGTTCCCAGAGGTTCGCGGGCGTGTGAAGTTGCTTCCCAATGGCCCGCCCGTGCCCTATCCCGTTCAATTTCGCGTCGTCGGTAGCGATCCAGCCGTCCTGCGAACGCTGGCCGACGATGTCAAGCTTGTGATGCAGCGCAGCCCGAACACCCGGGGGGTCAACGACAACTGGAACGAATCCGTCAAGGTTGTGCGATTGGAGGTGGACCAGGACAAGGCACGCGCATTGGGTGTTTCAAGCCAGACCATTGCCCAGGCCTCGCGAACGCTCCTGTCGGGCGTACCGATCGGACAGTTTCGGGAAGGTGATCGCCTGATCGAAATCGTATTGCGGCAGCCCTTGCATGAGCGGGACGCCATATCGGACCTTGCGAATGCGAATTTGCCAACCGCTTCAGGGCGCACGATCCCGATCACGCAGATTGCCAAGCCCGTGTTCACCTGGGAGCCTGGTGTGCTATGGCGCGAAGGCCGCGAATATGCCATCACGGTGCAAGGGGATACCGCAGAGGGTCTTCAGGGAGCGACCGTCACAGAGGAGCTGCTCCCCGAATTGCGCATGCTCGAAGGAAAGTGGCCTGCCGGCTATCGAATCGAGATCGCGGGGGCTGTCGCTGAAAGCAGCAAGGGTTCGTCGTCGATCGCTGTCGGAGTCCCTGTGATGCTGTTCATCACGTTCACTTTGCTGATGCTCCAGCTGCACAGCTTTAGCCGATCGATGCTGGTCTTTCTGACGGGGCCTTTGGGGATCGCTGGCGTTGCCGGTGCCTTGCTGGTCTTGAACCGCCCCTTTGGTTTTGTGGCCTTGCTGGGTGTGATCGCCTTGATGGGCATGATCCAGCGAAACTCCGTGATCCTGATCGACCAGATCGAGATGGACAGGGCGCAGGGCGTGCCGGCTTGGGATGCCGTCGTTGAAGCCGCAGTGCGCCGTTTGCGCCCCATAGCGCTGACCGCCGCTGCCGCCGTGCTTGCCATGATTCCCCTGTCGCGCAGCGTCTTCTGGGGGCCCATGGCGGTCGCCATCATGGGGGGGTTGATCGTTGCAACCGTCCTCACACTTCTTGCACTGCCGGCGATGTACGCCGCGTGGTTTCGGGTCAAGCGCTAAGCACGTGACCAGGAGATTACAATCCAAGGTTTTGTCGCGTGTGCGAGTCCGTTCCCGCAGGGTGTCGAATGGCCCTTCGGGATTCGGATGGCCGCGGCGCTGACGCGGTGGCCGCGCGGGTGGCGAAATTGGTAGACGCACCAGGTTTAGGTCCTGACGCCAGCAA